>JBBQSI010000370.1:0-3981 GCA_038213975.1 Chitinophagales bacterium | reverse complement strand
TTTCTTCGCCGTATTCCCAACGATATAAATAAGGCAGATCGAAATGCACAAAATTTGGAGCCTGGTTTACATCTACCGGTAGCTTACGCGGATCGCCACTGGCCGTCATGGCTACATTCGTAGAGCCATGATACGACTGGTACCGCGTGAGTATTTTATGTCGCCCTGTTGAAAGCCTGGCAAGTTTGATCGCATTCTCAACGGCATCGGCACCGCTGAGCGTAAAGAAGGCTTTGTTGAGATCGCCGGGGCAAATGGCTGCTAACTTTTTACCAAGTGCACTCCGGACATCAGTCACGCAGGAAGGCGTCACGTAACTGACAGCCTCCATTTGCTTCATAACGGCCCGGGTTACCCGCTGATCGCCATGGCCGATATTTACATTCATCAACCCGGAAGAAAAATCAATGTACTTTTTACCGGAATAATCATACAGGTAGATGCCCTCAGCGGACTTTACTGCTATGGGATTCGTGCCATGTTGCTTGCTCCAGGAAAAGAGCGTGTATTCCTGGCTATTGTGAATTATCTCTTTTTCCAAATGTTTTTCAGTCTTCGCTTTAGCGGTTTCCATAGCTTTTGTTTTAGTTCAGAAATTCAAAACACCAGTAAGTGTTTTGATTTGGAGCGATATTTTGTCCGCATCTTCAACTTTTCCGATCACTTGTGCTTGTATGTTGAATGTTTTTGCATGGCCGATGATCTTATCTGCAGAACTTTCATCGGTATAGATCTCCAGCCGCGTGCCCATATTAAATACCTGGTACATTTCTCTGTCATCAGCCTTGCTGCTTTCCTGTATCTCTTTGAAAATCTCAGGAACTTCGAACAGGTTGTCTTTAATCACCCTGACATTTGACGGCAAATATTTCAGGCATTTCGTTTGTCCTCCACCGCTGCAATGAATCAGGCCATCAACAACAATATTTTCATCTTCCAGCAAGACTTTCATCAAAGGAGCAAAAGTTCTCGTGGGTGAAAGAATGCCGGGGACATCTGCAATCTTCCATTTCCCGATGTATACCACGTCTTCTTTCAGCGAATTATCGAAACTCTCTTTAAAATTTTCAGCGTAATTGTGGTTTAGCAGATCATGCCGGGCGGAGGTAAGTCCGTTGCTGGCAATACCGCTATTATATTGGTTTTCATATGTGGCCTGTCCGTAAGATGCCAGGCCCACGATCACATTTCCCGGTTTGATGTCTTCGTTAGAAATAATTTTTGCCTTTGGCCAGCGGGCAGTCATCGTGCCATTAACGGCAATCGTCCGAACGATATCACCAACATCAGCCGTCTCGCCGCCCATGAAATGGATATTTATTCCGAACGATTTCATCTTATCAAAAAATTCCTGCGTGCCTTCGATAATTTCTTTTAAAACTTCTCCCGGAATTAAATTTTTATTACGGTCGATGGTAGAACTAAAAAGGATATCTGTGTAAACGCCAATGCACAAGAGGTCATCCAGGTTCATTACGATAGCGTCCTGCGCAATGCCACGCCAGACAGAAATGTCGCCAGTCTCCTTCCAATAGAGATAGGCTAAAATACTTTTCGTTCCTGCGCCGTCGGCATGCATCACGTTTACAAACTTGTCGTCACCAACGAGATGATCGGGATAGATCTTGCAAAATGAATTTGGGAAAAGCCCTTTCTCCAGATTTTTCACAGCTGCATGCACCTCTTCTTTCTGTGCTGACACGCCACGGCTGGTATATAAAGACATTATAAAAGAATGGTTATTTGTAAAAATAGAGAAATCTGCTTTGCTGCCGGGTTAGGTATGAATGTAGACAAAGAAATATATTTTTGCCACACATCATGCAAGTCCACCGGGATATTCACGCTCTGCCTCTTTTTAAAAACGCTGTAGTAACCATTGGCACTTTTGATGGAGTGCATACTGGTCACCTGCAAATACTCCGGCAGATGAAGCAGCAGGCGGAGATGATCAAAGGCGAGACCGTTATCGTCACTTTTGACCCCCACCCACGCAGCGTTATCGAGAGGAACAGGTCCGATAAACCGGAAATATCATCCATTAAATTGCTAAATACGCTTGACGAAAAGATCATGCTACTGGAACGTCAGCAAATTGATCACCTCGTGCTGGTAAATTTCACAAAGAAATTTTCTGAACAGCCAGCCGAAGACTATATCAAGGAGTTTTTGGTGGCGAAATTTCATCCGAAGATCATCATCATTGGTTATGACCATCGATTTGGAAAAAACAGGGAGGGCGATTACTTGCTGCTGGAAAAATTCCAGGAGCAATTTAATTACAATGTCACCGAGATACCGGAACATATTTTAAATGATGTCGCAATAAGTTCCACACGCATTCGAAGGGCTTTGAAATCAGGTGATGTCGCGGATGCAAATTCAGCCCTCGGTTATCCTTATTTTTTTGAAGGAGTGGTAGAAGAAGGTAATAAATTGGGCAGGCAAATAGGGTATCCCACGGCAAACCTTTCTATAACTGGTGATATCAAAATAGTGCCCTGTGACGGAATATATGCAGTGGAGGCTGCTATCGGCAGTGACTCAATTGTAAAACAAACGGTGTCGGGTAACCTAAAAGGAATGATGAGTATTGGCGTGCGGCCAACGATTGGCGTCAGTAAACGAACAATTGAAGTAAATCTTTTTGATTTTGACCAGGATATTTATGGCAAAACTTTACGGGTATTTCTCATAAGTTATCTGCGCCCGGAAGAAAAATTTCCTGACCTGGATTCACTTACAAGGCAGATAGACCAGGACAAGATAAATGCGTTGAAGATGTTGGAACGCTCCTAGTTCCAATTGCCTGCCATCACTATTTTAAAAGAAAGCTCTTTTAATAATGAACCGGCCTCCTCGTTTCGACTATTGATGCCGATGCTTTTCAAGTTGTAGTGATGCAGGAGCAAAATGATCTTTTCTACGTCCTCGAAAGTATAAGACATGAGTGTTTCAGTGGCCTGCTTTACCAAAACAGGGTTATTAAAAAAATGGGGACGCAGGGACTTTTCACTTTTATCAGGCATCTGGTAAACCAGCAACATTTTACTGAAAAAATTATACAGCGATGGGAGTAGCCAGGGCAATGGTGCAGCTTTCGGATTTGCATCAAAATACTGGATGATCTTAACGGCCTTCGCCAGGTCCTTTTTCGTCAATGCATCCTGGAACTCCGTGATATTGTAATCTTTACTTACACCAATATATTTTTCAATATCATCTTCAGAAATCTGTTTCGCGTCTCCCAGGTTCATTGACAACTTTTCAACTTCATTCGCTATCCTGTTCAGATCGTTACCTACGTGATCTACCAGCAACATCAGGGCTTTGGAGGAAGCAGTATAACCCTTCGATTGAAGGTAACCGTTAGCCCACGCGGGTAACTGGCTGTCCCAAATTTTTTTTGATAAAAACAGGTACCCTTTCTTCTTTAACAGCTTCGACAGCTTTCCCCGTCCATCCAGCGTTTTGCCTTTATATGACACTACGAGGATGGTAGATGATAACGGATTTTCTACGTACGCTTCCAATTTGTCAATATCACGCATTTGTTGCGCTTCTTTCAGCACAACTACCTGCCTCTCAGCAAACATTGGATATCGGCGGCAGGCGTTTATTACGTCTGGCCAACTGGCATCCTTGCCGTAAAAAACTGATAGGTTGAATGATGCATCGGCTTCCGATAAAATGTGTTTCTCAGCATAATTCACTACTTCATCAATGTAAAACTCTTCTTCACCCTCCAACCAGTAAACAGGCGAAAACTTCTGCCTTTTCCAATCCGAAATGATTGTAAATCCACTCATTAACTATAAAACTTTATTAAATTCAACCCAAATTTACAGCATAGTCAACATCTGCAAATACTATTCGTTGCCGGTTTGGCATGGCTTTTGGAATTTTGCAAGGATAATAAATTCAAATCAAAAAATCTTACAACATGAGTTACGAAAATTTCCCAAACAGTGATGTACCTGA
>JBBQSI010000369.1:0-3991 GCA_038213975.1 Chitinophagales bacterium | reverse complement strand
GTAGCAAAGCACAAGGGGATCATGTATTTTGATACTGGCCAGCCTTTTTTATCAAGCCATTCTTTTACATATGGAACCATAAAAGCGACAATGGGCGTATTGTTGATAAAAGGGGAAATAGCGCTTACAAAAAGCATCATGTGCATTAGAAATTGCTTAGGGCGAAGGGAGGGTTTAAACAGATAATTGAAATAGTTATTCCCGAAGGCCTTACGAAAGCCACATACCAGCATGACGAGTAAAAAAACAATGGCAATTTGTTTATTGGCCAACCCTTTTAATACTTCTTCAGGCGTTAGCACTTTAAACACAAGGAAAATAAATATGCAGAAGAGAAATAATGCAGAAGGCCTTGCCCAGTTACTGAACAACGCGATGATAAGTAATAAAACGGTTGCTATGACTAGATAAGGCAACATGTGAGGTGTGATTTTACCGAACAGTAAAGTATCTTAGTTAACAATAGCGTTTCGAATGTACTATTAATAGTTAGTAAATTAAATATGCATTGATGCCAGGCCTCATAAAACCAATCAAATAGATTCATAGGCGTAGCCCATTCCTTTTTTCTTTCTTTTTTTATTTACAATCTGAGCTGTTAATTGCTTTGGAATACTTGTCCACATTGAGTTATAGAAATACCTGGTGTACGATGATAAGTATTCCTTTGGTTACATTTGTTTTGCCGGAATTAAGCGGAAACAGGCTTTGCAGCGGTGCAACCTGCCATGAATAATTCCGGACATCGACGCATATTTTAAGTTTTTTGACACCCCCATTTTCAGGAAGCCATCCGGTAAAGCAACCAGGCAAGCCGATTGATTGATTTATTTTACTTTCATCAAGAGGCAATTGGTTTTCAATATTGTTAGGAGTTTTTGCGATACTACTGGTCCGGATTTTTCACACGTTGGTCCCAGTTGCCAGTTTTTTAGGCTTTTAAATCCAATGCAAATCCAATTCGGATCCTTTTCCTTCTGATTGAATTACTTCTTTGAACATTCATAAATTCTGTAGGATTGTTTATTATTGTTTTGAAAATCAATAAATGAAAACAAGGCAATCTATTTTCTGGATGCTACTAGGTACTTCAGCTATTATTCTGTTTTATGGATTTATTCCTGCGAATAAAAATAAGAAAGATGGTATCAAACGATATCTCTATGTAGCTGCTCCAGGCATTCGGGATTATCTGGGTTTTGGAGGGCATGGTATATTGGTCTTTGATATAAATAATAATCATTCTTTCGTTAAGAGAATAAAATCAAGCGGCCTGCACCCTAATAAAAAACCTTCAAACGTAAAGGGAGTTGCTGTCAGCATACCTCTAAACAGTATTTATATCAGTACGCTCGAATCGCTGCAGCGTATTGACCTTACTACGGAAAAAATTATATGGGAAAGAAACTTTGAAGGCGGGTGCGACCGTATGTCGATATCACCCGATGGCAAAACAATGTATCTGCCATCGCTGGAAAAAGATTTTTGGAATGTACTGGATTGCAACACAGGCGAAATAATTACTAAGATCAATGGTTTTAAAAGAGCGCACAATACTTTATATGGAACTTCCGGCAGTTACGTTTATTTAGGTGATATCGGTAATCCATGGTTGTACATGGCAAATACAGAATCCAATAAAATTGACGGTAAGGTTGGCCCCTTTGGAGGTTTTGTTCGCCCTTTTATCGTTAACAGCAATGAAACCAGGGCATTTGTCACTGTGGATAGTTTGCTTGGTTTTGAAGTGGGGGATATTAAAACTAAAACTAAAATAGCAAGGATTGTAGTCGAAGGTTGGAACGTGGGGGCTGTTCGGCGCCATGGTAATCCCAGTCATGGAATTGCACTAACCCCTGATGAAAAAGAGCTATGGGTTTGCGATGGTTACAATATGCGACTACATGTTTTTAGTGCTGTGGCACCTTACCAGCAACTTACTACAATTCCACTGCAGGATATGCCTGGGTGGATTAATTTTAGTATGGATGGCCGTTATGCTTATCCTTCAAGTGGAGAGGTCATTGATGCAAAAGCCCGAAAAGTTTTATTTCAACTCCGCGACGAATTTCAAAATTTTGTAGCCAGCGAAAAAATAGTAGAAATACATTTTGATGGACAAAAGCCTGTGAAGGCCGGGGATCAATTTGGCATAGGCCGTCTCCAAAAGTGAGCATAGATAGGCAGATGATATCTATTGAAGACGGAGGTCAAATTTTTAGGAAGAAAAATCATACAGTCGGCGAACTCTAACCTGATATTCCTACATCTTGTCAGAACCAAAAGAGTTTTACAGCTTAACAACTCATTTTTCAGGTTACTAAAAGTAATACTTGAGTTACTTGCCGACAGTATGTTTAAATATTGAAACAGGTTTATTATCAATACTCCATCCCATGTCCAGTGCGTCTTTATTTTTGTTTGATCGTGACGCACGAATTAAGCACTGCTTTATAGAGCGAATTGACCTTTTTGGCAATGTTCTAAAATAAAAAAGGCCTGCAAATCAGCGATTTGCAGGCCTTTGACAAGATCAGCGAATGTTTTTGGCGGAGAGAGAGGGATTCGAACCCCCGGAAACTTGCGCTTCAACGGTTTTCAAGACCGCCGCATTCGACCGCTCTGCCATCTCTCCGCGGCAAAAATAACTTTTGAAACATTCTTTCCAAAAATTTTTTGACAATGAAGCCACGATACGATTGATCAATCTCGTAGAATCGATGCGCAGCCTGCATATGACTGCTTAAATAAATATGCTCTCAGGTTGTTCTTTACATGGAGAGCAACTCTTTTTGTTTCTCCATATCATCTTCAATTCATATCCTCCCTTCCCGGATTCAATGTCATTGGCAAACTGATCCTTCCTAACTTCGGCCAAATTTTCGCGATTGAAGCATCTCAGGGCATTACGTAAATATTTCTGGAAATACCGCTGGCGGCTGGTGCTCGGTATTTTCTTTATAATTCTTTCCAACTATTTCGCCATCCTCGCCCCGCAGATCACCGGGTATATTTTCGATATCGTTAAGCAGCATCTCGGAGCATTAAAAGAAGCGCCGAAAACCCGAAACTTTGATCCATTGGTCGGTTGGTTTATCGAAGAACTTCGCGACTCTAATGTCAGTTTTGTAGGCCAAATTACATTTTTCGGCGTCTCCATTCTCATTGTAGCCTTGCTGAGCGGACTTTTCCTCTTCCTGATGCGCCAAACCATCATCGTAATGAGCAGGCATATTGAGTTCGATCAGAAAAATGAGGTGTTTCAGCATTACCTCGCGCTGGATATCGGATTTTACAAGAAACATAGCACCGGCGACATGATGAACCGGATTTCAGAAGACGTCAGCCGCGTACGGTTGTACACCGGTCCTGCGATCATGTACCTGGTGAACCTGGTGTTCCGCATTTCCTTCTGCGTATTTTATATGGTTAAAAAAGACTGGGAACTCACACTGTATGTATTGTCGCCCCTGCCTATTCTCGCCATAACCATCTATATCGTAAACAATATCATCCACAAAAAAAGCGAGAAGATACAGGGACTGCTTTCCGACCTCACCACCAATGCCCAGGAATCATACTCAGGCATCCGTGTGATCAAATCATTCGTGCAGGAAAAAGCCATGTTCCGCTTCTTTGATCAGAACAGTGAATCGTACAAACAAAATGCAATCGGGCTGGCAAAAGTGGAAGCGATCTATTTTCCTTCTATGTCCTTACTGATCGGACTGAGTACGTTGCTAACCATCATGATTGGCGGTATCTATGCCATCGAAGGCCGGCCGGGCATGTCGGTTGGAACCATCGCCGAGTTTGTGATGTATATCAACCTGCTTACCTTTCCCGTCAGCGCTATTGGCTGGACGGCCAGTATGATTCAGCGTGCGGCTGCTTCACAGAAACGATTAAATGAATTCCTCCAAACGAAATCGGACATTGTCAATCCGAAAAATGGCATTCAGGACCCGTTGAATGGATCTGTGACATTTGA
>JBBQSI010000368.1:0-4001 GCA_038213975.1 Chitinophagales bacterium | reverse complement strand
AATAGGGTCTATTTCAGTAACGATTACTCTTGCGCCAGCGCCACGTAAACTTGCAGCACTACCTTTGCCCACATCGCCATAGCCACCTACCACTGCTACCTTTCCTGCCATCATCACGTCAGTTGCCCGTCGAATAGCGTCCACGAGGCTTTCCTTACAACCATATTTGTTGTCGAATTTTGACTTTGTGACGGAGTCATTAATATTAATAGCCGGCACTGGTAGTGTTCCCTGTTCCATGCGCTCGTAAAGACGATGAACGCCGGTAGTCGTTTCCTCTGAAAGGCCGCGTATGTGTTGAATGAGCTCAGGGTATTTATCAAAAACCGTATTTGTAAGATCCCCACCATCATCAAGGATCATGTTCAAAGGCCTGTCTTCGCTGCCGAAGAAAAGTGTTTGTTCAATACACCAGTCAGCTTCTTCCTGTGATTGTCCTTTCCATGCGAAAACGCCAATGCCTGCTGCTGCGACTGCCGCGGCCGCCTGGTCCTGGGTGGAGAATATATTACATGAACTCCAGCGTACCTCAGCTCCCAGTTCAATAAGGGTTTCGATAAGCACCGCTGTTTGAATAGTCATATGTAGGCATCCTGCAATGCGTGCACCTTTCAAAGGCTTTTGCTTGCCGTACTCCTGGCGAAGTGCCATTAGGCCGGGCATCTCTGCCTCAGCCAGATAAATTTCTTTGCGTCCCCACTCTGCGAGGGACATATCTTTCACCTTGTATTCCAGGTCAAAGTCGATCTTTTGGGTTACTGTTGCCATTGTTTTTTTTATACAAATGTACATTTGATAGAATATAATTTCAAATTAATGGATAACTTTGGAATAGATGTAATCTTTCTACTACAGTTTGTAGAACAAACGTATATTTTTGCCTTTTTTATTTCAACGATTTAGCATAAATGTCAGAAGTTACCTATAACGTAGACGCAAAAGATCTGCAAATACTTGCATTGTTGCAGAAAAACGCAAGGGCTACTATCAAAGAAATTGCGCAGAAAGTTCATCTGAGTACTACGCCGGTTCACGAACGCATTAAAAGAATGGAACAATCCGGCGTCATCAAACAATACGCTACCCTCGTGGATCCTGCAAAAGTGAACAAAGGGCTTATGGTCCTTTGCTACGTCTCACTTAAGCAGCACAGCAAACATGCGGGCACGGACTTTATTAACGAGATCCAGGCGTTGGGAGAGGTGGTGGAATGCTTCAGCATTTCAGGTGAGTTCGACTTTATGCTGAAGGTCCTGTGCAGCGACATGAATTATTATTATGATTTTCACGTGAACAAACTAAGCCAGATCGAGAATGTCGGGCATGTGCAGAGCACGTTTGTGATGGGCGTTATCAAGCAAACCCACCAGGTAGTATTCTGAATTGATTAGCTGCTGATCGTCTTGAGGAAATCATCTTTTTTCCGGCGGCTTATATCTATAGTCGTTCCGTCCTGCAACATGACGTGCCCTCCTTTACTCCGCACATACTTTTTAATGTAATTCAAATTGATCAGGTGGGAATTATGAATCCGGTAAAAATGGTAAGGCACCAGCATTTCTTCAAAATCCTTTAAAATTTTTGAAACCAGGATGCTTTTGTTTTCCGGCAGGTAGATCTTACTGTAATTTGATTTCGATTCTATATGCAGGATGTTTTTGATCGGTATGAACTCGATGCCTTCCGTAGTGGAAATAGCAATTTTGTCTTCCTGGCTCTTATTATCGGAGAGGGACTTTTTAAGTATGTCTATCTTTTCCTTGGTGTGCCGGTGCAACGATTTATCCAGGCGATCTACTGCGTTTTGCAAATCGTGGATGCCAATAGGTTTGATCAGGTAATCAAAAGCACTGATCCGGATGGCATCTATCGAATAATGATTGTAAGCAGTAGTAAAGATGATATCGAACTCGTATTCTCCAAGTTCTTCGAGCATTCGAAAGCCGCTCATTTTCGGCATTTCAATATCGAGAAATAAAACGTCAGTTGAAGAATCTTTTATGAATTCGATGGCTTCTTCCGGTTTCTGGAATTCGCCGATAATTTCAATTTTCGGACAAAATTCATCAAGCTTTTGCTTAAGATTCTCAAGGCTATTGCGCTCATCGTCTATCAGGATGGCTTTAATCTTTTCCATATTATAAAGCTTTTATTTTTACCACTACCCTGGTGCCGTCTGGCTGGTTATCTGCGTCAAAAAGGTCGGTGATTTTAACATAGCCATTTGCATTCTGCTGTTTGTTATACAGGTAAATACGATCTTCTGTTATTTTCAGCCCCACGCTCTTGTGGCGCAGCTTATTAAGTTTGTTGTAATCACCTGATTTGCATCGGCCAATGCCATTGTCTTCTATCACGTACAGTATGTAATCATTGTCCAGTGATGCGGAAATGATGAGGTGGAGGTGATCTTTATCACTGTGCGCCAGTCCATGGGTGATTGCATTTTCCACGAAGGGTTGTATCAGCAGGGAAGGAACAACATAATCGCCTTCCAGTAACTCGCGGGAAACATTTTGTTGGTAGCAAAACTTGCTGTTGAAACGCATTTGTTCGAGATCAATATACAAACGCAGGGCTTCCATGTCCGCAGCAATGGGTGTGTGTTCGGTGCGGCTGCTGTCCAGGATTGTCCGTATCAGCAGAGCAAATTTGTGCAGGTAATCGCTGGCCTTTCGCTTTTCGCTGCGCATCATGAAGTTCTCAATAGAGTTGAGACTGTTGAAGATAAAATGGGGATTCATTTGCGCACGCAGGGATTGTATTTGCGACTCAGCCATCTTTTGCTTGTACGACATTTCCGCTCTTTTCTTTTTTGCTTCTGCGGCCTTATTATAGAAAACGGCAATGGCAATTGTTAGGATCAACAAAATAATCGCTGCCCCTAGCAGGGCATTACGAAACACAATTTGCCTCTTCTGAAGGTCAGATAGTTCCCGGAGATGTTTGTTCTCGATCTCCTTTTGCTTTACAATCCACTGCGCTTCATTGATGATCACATTGCGGCGGTTATTCTCGGAAAACATGGTATCGAATGCCGTACGGTAAATGCGATAGTAAGCCAGGGAAGAATCTTTATTTCGCGCTGAGTCGTACACGTTAGAGAGTTGCTCCGCTGCCACTGATATGCCCTCGTAGAAATGAATTTTTTTGGCAAGTGCGATTGCACTGTCTAAGATTTGAATTCGCCGCGGCGCGGAAAGATTGGTAAGGTATTCTGCTTCCGCCATATATGCCAGGTGTTCGTTCCTGAGGTCATTTTCTATCGCAGCTTCCTTAATTGCTTTTTCAAAATAGATGCGGGCAGAATCAAAGCGGTTTTCAAGGGCCGCTAACTTTCCGAATCCACAATAATATTGTGAAAGTATATAGCTCTCGTTTGCTTTCTGCGCATACGGCATTCCCTTTTCCAGGTTTACCCTCGATCGTTTGTACATGTACTGGAAAATGTCACACTGGTGAAGAAGTTCATAGTTAATGGCTATTCCCCTGTCTGCCCCCAACTGCTTGTTTAGCTCCAGGGCCTGTTCCGTGTATTGCCTCGCCTTATCATAGTCTTTCAACGATTTGAAATTATCGCCGGCATTATTGAGCGCAACAGCTTCAGCACGTAATGCACCGCAAGCCTTTGCCAGGTCGATGGCTTTGAAAAAGGCATTGTTGCTGGCAACAAAATTTCCGGAATTGTAATGGAGCAAACCAAGGTTAATTTGCGCAATTGCTTTCCCGTACGTAAAATTCATACTGTCGCTAAGATGGTGAACACGCTCGTAGTAGTAAAACGACCTGTTTACATCCTGTTCACTAAGGCGATAGCTGATTCGATGAAGGGTTTGTATATATGTTGAGTCAATGGTTGGGTGGCCCGACAACCAATCCATCAGACTGTCTACCCGGCTCTGGCAGTTTGCTCGTGCAGATGACACCAGCAGGAATAATAAAATGATACCGAAGTTGCGCATGCAATCTTGATAGAAATGTTGATATTAAAACTAAAGAAT
>JBBQSI010000367.1:0-4011 GCA_038213975.1 Chitinophagales bacterium | reverse complement strand
TCCATATACAACGAGTAGTCTGGTGAGAGAATAAAATAAACAGTTTCAAAATGCAGGCTGAAATCTCCAAAGCCAGAGAAATGGCTTCTGTCAAACAGCACGTCTTCCGTGCTTTCAATAATACTTTTTATCATACCCGGTATGCGCTCTATTGCATCTGCCGATGTTTGATACGTGACGCCAATGCTGAACACGATTCTGCGTTTTTCCATACGCTTAAAATTGTGAACACGTGAGTCGGTCAGGTCTTTATTTGAACAGATGAGCTGCTCGCCGCTGATGGCGCGTATCCGCGTAGTTTTTATCCCGATATGTTCTACGGTACCGACCTTTTCATCCACCTTTATGAAATCTCCGATCTCGAAAGGGCGGTCAAAAAATATGACGAAGTAGCTAAAGAGATCGCCGAGTATCGCCTGCGCAGCCAGCGCCACCGCAATACCGCCAATGCCCAGGCCGGTGATAATGGTAGTGACATTGTAGCCCAGGTTGTTCATGATAAACACGATACCTATCACCCAAATCAACGCCTGGAAGATGAGAATTAATCCCCGTGCCTGCTTCTGTTTCATCTCGCTGTCTTCCTGATTTTTTAAGAAAGAGTAAATGATGTACTGGAATCCCAGCGTGAGCAGACGCAAAATAAAAAATGTGAAAACAAGCATGATTCCCACATGTATGTAATGATCTATCCTGTCAGGAAAAACCAAATACTTCAATGCAAAAAATATGGCAACAAAGTAAAGAATGGGTATCACGCATTTGCGAATGGCCATCACCACGAAGTCATCAAAAGAGTTGCTGGTCCGGTCAGTCCAGTTTTTGAATCGCTTCAAAACCGGCAGGCGTAAAATCCTTATTACTCCAAACGATACAATGATAATCCCCAGCGCAATGGCCCATTCGCCCAACGCGTTCCCAAAAAGAATTCTATCCCAAAAATTCATACGTCATTTTTCTAGTAGACACATCCTATGGTTACAGATGTGCATCAATTTTTATAAAATTTCTGCAAAGAAAAGCATCTTTACACCGCCTGTCGATCTTACTGCACCCGGGTAAAAGAATTGCGGAATATAGGCCGCCTTAGATGGAAATAGGAAAAGGAAAAGGAATTACAACAATTTACTTAGCATCAGGAGTGTCCTTGTCTTTGGTGAGAATGCTTTTTTCCTCGGTTCTCATAAAAGGTTTTAAGATATCTATCGGCACCGGAAAAATAGTGGTCGAGTTATTTTCTGTGGCAATCTCCCTCAGCGTTTGCAGGTAACGCAAAGTGAGTGCACTAGGCTGTTCACTTAATATTTTGGCTGCATCACTCAGTCGTTGGGAGGCCTGGAATTCACCTTCAGCGGAAATGACTTTACTTCTCCTTTCACGTTCTGCTTCGGCTTGTTTTGCCATGGCCCTTTGCATTTCCTGTGGCAGGTCAATTTGCTTCACTTCCACGTGCGTCACCTTCACGCCCCAGGGTTCTGTTTGCGCATCGATAATCTGTTGCAGCCTGAGATTAATTTTTTCCCGCTGCGAAAGAAGATCGTCCAGCTCAGACTGGCCGAGTACACTGCGCAAGGTGGTTTGCGAAAGCTGGGATGTACCAACGAGGTAATTTTCTATTTCAATGATAGCTTTCTGCGGATCAATTACACGGAAATAGATAACTGCATTTACCTTAATGGATACATTGTCCTGCGTGATGACATCCTGCGGCGGTACATCCATTACAACGGTACGCAGGCTCACCTTCACCATCTTATCTATGACGGGAATGAGCAGGAAAAGCCCCGGTCCTTTTACACCTCCAGCTATTATTCTACCGAGCCTAAATATTACACCACGTTCGTATTCCCTTAAGACCCTTATGGATGTTGCAAGGATGTAAATAATAATGACGACGATGATGATGGTGGTAAATGGCAATTGCTCCATAAAAAAAATTTAGAGATAAATAATCAGGCGTTAGATAGCAGATTGTCCGCAGGTTCTACGATCAAAGTAAGGTTTTTTATTTCCCTTACAACTATATTTTCATTTATTTCAAGATACTCGCCGCCTGATTCTGCTTTCCAGGTTTCTCCATTTACGGTTACAATACCTTTTGGCGCAAGGGCTTCGATTACCCGGCCCCGCCTGCCCACCATGGCATCAATGCCTGTTACCGGCTTTGCTCGCTGTGCTTTCAATCCCATCCCTGCTACGAATAAGAAAAAGAGCGCTGTCACGGCCGTAGTGGTAATGACGAGCGTTGTCGAAAGCGATACAACACTGTCCTCTGATGTATCACGAAATAAAATGAAAGAACCGAGCAGCAGCGAAATAATTCCACCAATGGCCAGCATGCCATGACTGACAATTTTTATTTCCAGTAAAAAAAGCACGATGGCGAAAACGATCAGGCCGATGCCTGCATAGTTAATAGGTAAAGTGTTCATGGAATAAAAAGCAAATACAAGAAAGATAACACCTGCGATGCCCGGGAGAATAGCGCCCGGATTCATTAATTCAAAAACAATTCCGTAGAAGCCCAACATCAGTAAGATATAGGCAACATTCGGGTCGCTTATTTTATCAAGTATACTTTGAAAAAATCCCATCTTAATTTCATGTACAGTGGCGTTTGACAGATGCAGTGTCTGCCTGCCGGCGGCAGTTTCCACTTCCTTGCCATCGATCAGCTTGAAAAGGATGGCATCATTTAGCGCTACCAGGTCAATAACATTCTTCTCCAGGGCTTCCCTCTCGGTAATGGATACACTTTTCCTTACTGCTTCTTCGGCCCATTCTACATTCCGGTTTCGTTTTTCCGCAATGGTCTTGATAAATGCGGCTGCATCATTTTGCATTTTTTGATTCATGGTGGAATCAAGTTTGCCCTGCAGGCTCACCGGGTGAGCAGCACCAATATTGGTACCAGGTGCCATCGCCGCAATGTTCGCCGCAAGCGTGATAAACACACCGGCCGAACCGGCATGTGCTCCTTCAGGATTTACGTACACAATTATTGGAACCCTGGACCTCAGCATCGACGACACGATATCCCGCGTGGAAGACACCAGGCCACCCGGCGTATTCAAATGAATCAACAGCGCCCCGGCTTTTTCTTGCTCAGCTTGCTTAATGGCTTTTTGAATGTATTCGGCTGAAGATGGATTGATCCCTCCTTTCACAGTGATTGAAAGCACCGTTTGGCACATTGCCATAGACGGCAGCAATAAGACCGCAAACAAAATTTTTTTCCAATGCATAAGTGAAAAAGTAAACTTATATAAATATCTAATTTACTAAAAAGAATGCCTTTGTGCACAGATATCCGGGACATGCTCACCGGTACAGATGCGGATCGCCTATGCGATGCTTAGGCAACCTTTACTAATTTGTGACCGATTTCACAGATAGCCACTTCCTAAAATCTTACACATGAAAAAATTTCTACTCAACATATGCATGCTCACTTCTATTGGTGTACAGGCAACCACATGGAATGTGCAGGTTGAAGATTTCCAATTTTCTCCTGCAAGTCTTAACGTGAAAGTTGGTGATGTTATTCATTGGGTGTGGGCGAGCGGTATTCATACTACGACTTCATTGACCATCCCTGCAGGTGCTGCCCCCTGGGCGGAAGGCATTTCCACCAATTCTAAAACCTTTGATTATACTGTCACTACAATCGGTACTTATAACTATCAATGCGATTTTCATTTGCAGATGCAGGCTAATTTTATTGCCACTTCGGTGTTGCCAGTCACCATGCCAATATTTACAGTGCAGACTGATAAAGATGTTGTTAACCTGAAATGGACTACCGCCACCGAATCAAATTCAGATTATTTTTCAGTTAGGCGCAGTCTTGATGGCGTCGGCTTTGCGGAAGCCGGCAGGGTGAATGCTGCAGGTAATTCTTCAGCAATCAGGCACTATTCATTTCAAGATATCTTTCATGGTGAGAAATATCTCTATTATGCTATTGCCATAGTTGACAAAGACGGAAAATATCAACTCACTCCAATTGAA
>JBBQSI010000366.1:0-4015 GCA_038213975.1 Chitinophagales bacterium | reverse complement strand
TTTGCTTCTGACGAAACGTTTTGTAATGATCATTATAGTGCGAATTACCCCGGTTGGGATTTAGGCGAAGTGTCTCCGCCATTGAAGGCATATGTAAATTGATTAAAAGATAAAAAAATCGGATATCAATATTAATTAATTAATTAGTCGGTGTCAAGTATCGTCTACTGCAAGGGACGACACGTTACGATTGAAGATTTCATCAAAACCGCATCGTCCTCAAGGGAGAGACGATGCCCGACGTCGATCTCTCCGAAATTCGGTGCATTTTACCATTAATTAATTAGTGGGTGCCAAGTATCGTCTCCTGCAAGGGACGATACATCATGATTGAGGATTTCATCAAAACCGCATCGTCCTCAAGGGTGAGAAGACCGCATCGTCCTCAAGGGAAAAACGATGCCCGACGTCGATCTCGCCGAAAATTCGGTGCATTTACCATTAATTAATTAACCGGTTTCAAGTATCGTCTCCTGCAAGGGACGATACGTCAGGATTGAAGATTTCATTTTCCAGACCGCATCATCCTCAAGAGAGACGATGCACGGCGACGAATCCAAAAGCCCACCTCTCCTTTTAGGAAAACCCTTTGCCGATGGTAATAACCAACGCTATTTTGCGTTCTACATCCATCTCTGAATTTCTTCAGAACAGGCAACCGTCGTCGTACTATGAAAACGTTTTTTGCAATAGTCATCATCGTACTTGGGCTTTCGTGCAAAAAACAACCACAGGATGAGACCGAAACAAAAGCGCCCGATGTTCAGCTCAAGTGCGGAACAATATTGATTACGCCGATTTTAGACAGTTTCGTATTCCCTACCTATTATATCACCGCCGTTGTGGCGTTTCCTGAAGGAAATGAAACAGTTCATTTTCATGATAAGGTCACCGGCGATCATGATGGTTCCTGGTTTCTTCCCAGGTACAGTGCAGACAGTATTTACTGCATTAAACCGTGATACAGCATTTACAAAACTCCTGTGAACAGTATCGATCAGGATCACCTACTGGGCACCGGCCTCGGATTATCACTCAGCTACGATATCGTCAAGTCCCATCGGGGCGAAATAAAGATTTAGAACGAAGAGGATGTGGGAAGGGAATTTATTGTCTCCCTCCCCCTCGAGCAGGGATAAGGTGAAAGGAAATCTTTTAGCGATACAAAAGTATTTTCGATCAACCAAGCATTTTCTTTGATTAAAGCCCTGAGTATTTCGCAATTAATGTCCTGGCCGCTCAAATGGAACCTCTACCAGCCCACGCTAACGATGTAGCCGGAAGATGTTAGTTACTGGCCGTCAAATGTAATAATCCTATTCTTTGACCAGTTTACGATAATTTTCCAAGCACCCGCAGATAAATGATCTCACCGGGTGTTCGTCCTGTTAAGACAATCCTTGCGTGCAGATTTGAGGGCAAGTCCTCCGGATTGCTGTCATCATCACAGGTGATAAGAGACAGGCTGCCGCAATTTCCGGTGTATGCTTCCATGACAAGATCCGGTATATGCGAGTCGGCGGCAGAGGTTTGAATTGTAATATTTCCTGACGCGGGCACCGTTGTTTTGAACCACACGTCCTCAGTACTGCTGCCTGCAACACAGGCCGGCGCTCCAAAGCCGGCAGATGTGGTGGCATTAAACAATGTGCCGCCAACAGGAGAAGTACAAAATCCGAATCCCACCGGTACGACAACGGCCTTTGTACATTCATTTTTAATCCCTGTTCAAATTCTTCACGGAAGAGATGAATATAACTTTGCTGAATGGAATAACTGGCAATCAATGCGTCATCACCAGTTCTTTCAGCATACACTTTTCCTTTATTGAGTAAATAAGCAGCACTGTCAAACTTGCCCTTTTTAAACCGGGCCATGCCAAGCGTGAAAAGCTTGTCCGCCTGTTGCAGATCAGTAACATAACCATCTTCTTGCTGTGCCGCTGCCGGTAGAAATAAGAACAACAGGTTTACGACACAAAACATCAAAATTTTCATGATGGAGATTTATGCAGGTGATGTTTCTCCCTGCAGCACTTTCGCACTTTACACCTTTGATAAAATTAAGTCATCAAAAGGGAATAGGCTTACCCTTATGGGTAATTCCACAATTGAGCACCAGGTAAATTTTAAAGAGTGCAGGAAACAGTTTTACATGAATAGCCGAATTCATTTAAACCAGGCAGAAAATCTGATTCAAAAATAACCAGTGACTGCTGCAGCTTGGTTTTCTGAGTGGAAGCAATTAGCTTCCTGCGAAAGGTGTTCCGAAAATGCCAACAGCTAACTCTGCCCAAATAAGGAAAAATACAAAAAGTACAGCTCCGCAAAGCAAAATTTTGCTTTGAGTTGTTTTCACTTTTCTCAGTACAAATTCACATGCAAATGCGACAGACAGCAAGAGGCCGCCCATGATAACAAAATCCCCCGCCGACCAGTTTACTTCATCGGTGAATTGCATAGCTATTAATGGTATAAGCAACAGAGAAAATGCAGCCAACAAGAGGTACGTAAGCCTGGTGTTTTTGTTCATTGATAAAGTTTTAATTTCCATTGTCATCACATTTAGTTTTTTGATAAGTTCGAAATAATAGCTTACTGTAAGCCGGTACAAAGATACAAAAGTACTTTGCATTTCAAAGTACTTTTAATAAAAAAACTTGGGACCTCTTCCTTGATTGGGGAACAGGATTCGTTATTAGCCAGGGAATACTGGTGGGTATTGAGCAGACACGGGTCGCGAGCGTTCACAATAAAAAAAAGAGACTTAACGGCAAAAAAAAGCTTATAGGCCGCAGCCGAAATTAATATCAAAGACTTCCACCGGGCTGATAACATCACCATACATTTCTCATGAACGTCATTTTTTCCTGAATTTCTCCACGTCTAGCTTAAAAAGCTTTACAGCATTTTTCCAGTAGATCAATTCTTTCTTATCATCCGGCAAGTCGAGCTGCTTCATAAAAGACAAATAAGACTTCATAGTGGATATTGGCCAGTCTGTTCCGTACAATAAGTATTGCGGTTCGCCTGCATACAGGATCATTTCTTCCAGTTGCGCCTTCATATATTTTTCAAACTTGTCGGAGAAATCTCCTAAAACCAATCCCGAAAAATCTGCAAACACATTGTCATTTTTATAAACCACTTCCATGCAGTCCCTGATCCAGGGATTGCCTACATGGCAGATAACTATTTTCATTTCCGGAAAATCTACAGCCACGTCATCTATATGTAAAGGATGAGCATAGCGGACTTTGCCTTTAGGAGTGTATGTATCCCCTGAGTGAAACATGACGGGTACATCAAACTCTATCGCCAGTTCGTACACTACCTTCAGCCTGTTGTCGTGCGGATAGAATGGTTCATAGCCAGGGTATAATTTCAACCCCTTTATCAATCCGTCTTTCAAATAATCTACAATTTCCCGCAGGTCCCGTTCACGATAGTTTAGATAACTGATGCCGGCAACAACCGAAAGATTATCCAGGTCGCGGGTAGCCTCCACAACGGCTTTTATTGAGGGGCGATGTTCATTCACTTTGTAGGAAGTAAGAATGAGTGAAAAATCAACATTGTTCTCGCTCATGGTCGCAAGCAGGTTATCAAGGCTCACCTAAAGTGGCAACACTTTTTCTTCGTGGTAATTATTAAGGTGCGTATGTACGTCGATGATCATATCTGGTTTTTTCAAAATAAATATTAGGCCGTTGTTACGAATTAAAAGATGGCAAACTTAAAAAATTTCATGTGATGGTCATGTGCTGTTGATGAAGATCTCATTAATACTAAGAGCGCTATCGAAAAATCAACTCTTTCACTTTAACAAAATCTGCGACCCTTGTGTTTGTAGTTTGCAATGGAAAAACCCAAAATGGAAAAGAGATGAAGGGAGATATTGCCGAGGTGTATGACCAGGAAGTTAAGTGCGGGAAATGTGGATTCGTGCATTTGAGAAGTGAACGTAAACTTTGCGAGAAAGAGCTCTACGTTTCCGTCCTCACGTATGATGCATG
>JBBQSI010000365.1:0-4018 GCA_038213975.1 Chitinophagales bacterium | reverse complement strand
CGCGTGTTACATGAATAGAATTCAACGGTTCTTTTTAAAAGAAGAAGCCCCACATTTGCAGGGCTTTTTTGGAATAACTTTAATTCCAGGGGTATGGTTATTTCACTAATAGTGGATCGGACAGGATAGAACCGGATATTTAGCTCAGACAGAATAATCAAAAGATAGAAGTTGACTGATATTGGATTTCTTACAGTTTTTTAGGATTTGGATATGGTTAATTCAATGATCTTGGAACAGGTAATTCAGCGGATGTTAGATTCCCGGATTTTTCCGGATGATTAATGTTATTATCAACATCAATCAACTTCTGACACAAAGATATCCTGGTGAGGTACCTTTTACAAGAGCGAACTTTCTTAATTGTCCTCCTTCTGAATTTACAGTAGTGATGGTAAATCTACGAATGACCTTATCGTAGAAATTATTTGTCGGCGTTATTTAGGTTGAGATGGTCGTACTTCTATCTTACTTGGCAATGTTCTCTCCGGCATTTGTAACAAGTTGGCCACCATCTCTCCGATATCTTCCGGTTGTATCTTCCAATGATCTGAATCGTCCGGTGTATGATCATTAAAATGTGTTGCGACCGAGCCGGGCATGATGGTCGTCACCTTGATGCCATATTGCCTTAGATCCAGCATGATAGATTGCGTAAAACCAACAAGCCCAAATTTGCTCGCATTATACGCAGACCCTTTGGCAAAGAAATTAGTCCCTGCGAGGCTTGCAATGGTGATGATGGTGCCTTTGGATTTTTTTAACGGGGGAAGGGAAGCTTTTACGCTATTAAAAACACCTGTAAGATTTGTGTCAATGGTTTCGTTCCATTGCTCGGCAGTAAGGTCTCCGATCGATGCAAAATGTCCAACGCCTGCGTTAGCGATTAATACGTCTAACTGGCCGAACTTTTCAACAACTGCATCGATGGATTTCTTTTCGGAAGTCGCATCAGCAACGTCGGCTTCCAGCGCCAGAATATGATCGGCTTTTGAAGTCAGTTCATTTGCAGCCTTGGTAGCTGCATCAAGGCGTCGGCTTGTAATCGCAACTTTCATTCCCTCGCGAAGGAGCACACTCGCAATACCATAGCCTATGCCTTTTGAGCCACCCGTAATATAGGCCACTTTACCTTCTAATGATTTCATATCAATTTACTTTCAAAGATTCTTAAAGCCTGAAAGTTAACAGTAAATAATCAATCCAAGATCCGGAGTAGGTGAATTCCGAATTTCTAAACTAATGGTCTTGTTCCATCTTGATGAACCATTCATCCGGTAAAATGATAATTTCTTCCAAACCCCTTCTGAGGTGGACCTCCATTTTGATAAATGCGGTACCGAGGAAAGCGTCGTCGGTGTAGGTGGCGACTCCTATGAATTCGCCGCGGAAGTAACAATAGTACTCTTCATCATAAATCAAAGCATCCATGCTTGTAAGTTTTTGGTAGTGATACTTGGAAACATGCCAACGATGAAGTCGTTTGCAAATATTTAACGGAAAACTTAGCAGGATATTTTTCAGAAACCAAAGTTGGTTTACTTGCCGAACCCTGGCTGAAGCAAAAATTCTTTAAAGTCTGAGTAGCGGGAAGAAAGTTTTTGCGTCAACTTTCCGCTCGTTACAGGGGAATTATGACCGGCTGGTATTTCGACCGCTTCGTTGATAAGTGGCTGGACCACGTTTTGAAATTTTACAGGGTGAGCCGTTTCCAGTAGAATACCTTTTTTGGCAGGATGCTCTTCTAAAAATAATTCCAGGGACCGGAAAGCTACAGCGCCATGAGGATCTAACAAATAATTCCGATCCCTGAATACTCGCAATAAAGTGGCTTTCGTCTCCTCGTCTGAAATTGAATAGGCACTTAGCACTTTTCTTACAGAAACATGATCTTCATTAAACAATGCTAAAAGCCTGGCAAAGTTGCTGGGATTCCCTACGTCCATGGCATTTGAAATTGTGGCTATGGTTGGCTTGGCACCAAAAATTCCACTTTGAATATAATCGTATACCGCATCATTGGCATTGCAGGCGGCAATGAAGTGATCGACAGGCAACCCACAAGCATAGGCGAGAAGGCCGGCACATAGGTTCCCAAAATTTCCACTGGGCACGCTAAATACCGGCGGTACATCTTCGTGCTGCCATTGTTGGTAAGCAAACAGGTAATAGAATTGCTGGGGCAGCCAGCGGGCAACATTAATGGAATTCGCAGACGAAAGGGAAACGTGTGATTTCAGGCCATCATCAGCAAATGCCTGTTTTACCAGTGCCTGGCAGTCGTCAAAAGTTCCGTCGACTTTGCAGGCTGTTACATTTCCACCCAGGGTAGTAAGTTGCATTTCCTGGAAATCGCTCACTTTACCGGAGGGATATAAAATAACAACATCAATGCCGGGAACATTAAAAAAACCATTGGCCACCGCCCCGCCGGTATCCCCAGACGTGGCGACGAGTACTAATACCTTTTCTTTTTTTTCTCTATTGAAAAAACTTAGGCAGCGACTCATAAACCTTGCGCCCACGTCCTTGAAAGCCAATGTGGGACCATGGAATAACTCCAGTGAATAAATATTTTCTTTTATCGTATGAAGAGGAAAAGGAAAATTAACTGTCTCGGAAACAATATCCCTTAAGAGGTTACCAGGAATGCAGTCACCTACAAAAGGCCGGATGACTGTAAACGCGATTTCTTCATTGCTATATTTCCGGATGTTTTTGATAAATGCAGGTTCGTATTTGGGAACTTCCGACGGGAAGTATAAACCTTTGTCCGGGGCCAGCCCAGCGATAGTGGCATCCCTGAAATTTACCGTCGGTGACTGTTTGCTGGTGCTATAATAAAGCATACTATATTGTATTCAAAGGTTGTTCTTCAACTTTAATACCCGTGCCATTTACTGTAGTGACGTAGGTGTAAAAAGGCAGGTTCATTGCACTATAAACATTTACCATGATTTCCTCTACTTTTTTTGCCGTGTCAATGGTTTCACACAACATGAAAATAGAAGGCCCGGATCCGGAAATACCGCCCCCTAACGCTCCACATTCCAGGCTTTTGCTTTTTACTTCATCAAATCCGGGAATCAAGATGCTACGCACGGGTTCAATGATCACATCTTCCAGCGAACGCCCGATGAGCTGATAATCCTTTTTCATAAAACCAGCCACCAATCCGGCTATGTTGCCCCATTGCCGGATAGCATTTTTCAACAAAACTTCTTTGCGCAAAATATCACGGGCATCGGATGTCTTCACTTCAATTTGCGGGTGAACTACCGTAACAAATAAATCAGGTGAAGGCAGCGAAATAATGTCTAAGGGGAATATGGAACGGATAAGCGTGACACCACCAAAAATACAAGGAGCAATATTGTCTGCATGCTTTACCCCGGATGCCAACTTTTCACCAGCCATTGCAAAGCGGACAAGATCGTTCCTGTAGAATTTATTATTGAGCAGGTAATTCGCCCCAACTACTGCACCAGCAGCGCTGGCGGCACTGGAACCTAAACCACTTCCGGGTTTAATTTTTTTATCAATAATTATCTCAAAACCCGGGGGATTTTCGAGGCTATCCATCATCTCCAACAACGCAACACCGGCAACATTTTCCTCTGCTTTTTCCGGTAAACCAAAAGTATCCACATGGCGTATCTTCAAACCTGGCGAATCAGTAAGAGATACCGTCATCCGATCAAAAGGATTAGAGATAGCAAGGCCAAGCACATCAAAGCCGCAAACCAGGTTTGCGATAGTCGCCGGAGCCTGTACGATCACTTTTCCTTTCATGACTTGGGAATTCAAAATCGAATTTAAGATGCGGGACTTGCAGCCCGGATGATATCTGCGAAAACACCGGAAGCAGTAACTTCTGCACCTGCGCCTGCCCCTTTCACTACGAGCGGTTGTTCAATGTACCTGTTTGTATAAAAAAGCACCGCATTGTCCTTGCCATACAAATGAAAGAAATCGCTTTCAGGTGTGATCTCCTTGTGTCCCACTGATGCTTTTCCAT
>JBBQSI010000364.1:0-4026 GCA_038213975.1 Chitinophagales bacterium | reverse complement strand
CCCCGTGAATTAATAGCCGTATGTTTGCATGACCCTCTGGTTTTTAATTTTCATTTTCCCCCACGGTCACAAAAATCATTTCAGTCAACATTTGTTTGATTGTAATGATCAGCATTTGAAGAATCTATCATCACTTAATATTATTTAAAATGGCTAAGTACATTTTCGTGACCGGAGGTGTAACATCATCATTGGGTAAAGGCATTATTGCGGCCTCGCTTGCAAAGCTCTTGCAGGCAAGAGGTCTTAAAACAACCATTCAAAAGTTTTATCCTTACATCAATGTGGATCCGGGCACGCTAAATCCGTACGAGCATGGCGAATGTTACGTGACGGAAGATGGTGCAGAAACCGATCTGGACCTTGGCCACTATGAACGGTTTTTAAACATTCATACCAGCCAGGCGAATAATGTTACCACGGGCCGTATTTACCAGTCAGTGATCAACAAAGAGCGCGAAGGAGATTACCTGGGAAAAACAGTGCAGGTAGTTCCGCACATCACTGATGAGATCAAGCGGCGGATGATGTTGCTCGGTGAAAAAAATGAATACGATATTATTCTTACAGAGATCGGAGGTACGGTCGGCGATATTGAAAGCCTGCCGTTTATTGAAGCTGTTCGTCAGCTACAATGGGAAATGCCCGAAGAAGATTGCCTGGTGGTACACCTTACCCTCATACCTTACCTGAAGGCAGCGAAGGAACTGAAAACGAAACCGACTCAACACAGCGTCAAGCTCATGAGCGAAAACGGGGTTCATCCCGACATACTTGTTTGTCGTACCGAGAGACCCCTTGGAGTGGAGCTAAAGCGCAAGATTGCGCTCTTTTGTAATGTAAAAGAGAATGCCGTTATAGAGGCGGCCGATGCTTCAACAATTTACGAAGTGCCTATTGCGATGCTTCGCGAAAATCTCGACCTTATTGTATTGAAGAAACTCCAGATCACTACTTACGGAGAGCCTGACTTAGGCAGGTGGAAAGACTTTCTTGAAAAGATAAAACATCCTCGAAACAAAGTAACTATCGGACTTATTGGTAAGTACCTTGAATTGCAGGATGCTTACAAATCAATCCAGGAATCCTTTATACATGCCGGAGCCATGAATGACTGTAAGGTGCAGGTGGTAAACGTGCACAGCGAATTTATTACGGATGAAAATGTAGCTGAAAAGCTGAGTGGGCTGGATGGTCTGTTGGTCGCTCCCGGATTTGGTTTCCGCGGAGTGGAAGGGAAAATTTTTGCTGTAAAATATGCACGTGAAAATAACCTGCCATTTTTCGGAATTTGTTTAGGAATGCAAATGGCCTGTATCGAATTCGCAAGGAATGTGCTCGGTATTAAGGACGCAGACTCTACAGAAATGCAGGAATACACACAAAATCCTGTTATAGATATGATGGAGGAACAAAAAAATATAAAAACCAAGGGCGGTACGATGCGTCTTGGTTCATATCCTTGCGAGATTAAAGAGAACTCACTTGCTGCTACTATCTATGGCGGTACGCACATCAATGAGCGGCACCGGCATCGCTGGGAATTCAATAATAAATATTTACCTCAGTTTGAAGCCGCGGGGATGATAGCCAGTGGCATCAATCCCCAGTCTGGGCTGGTTGAAATAATTGAATATAATAATCATCCTTTCTTTGTAGGGGTACAATACCACCCGGAATTAAAAAGCACGGTGGAAAATCCTCACCCACTATTTGTTCATTTCATAAACGCCGCTAAAGATTTTAATAACGGTGGCCGGTTGGTCAACCAGATTAATATGGAGAATGAGAACATTGGGTAACGGTTTTAAATAATATTAACATGATTGCTGCTTTCCGCGTGAAACTAACGCTGAGAAACGTCGTCTATGATGTATATTTGATGCCCTGTAAATTCATTGAAACTCAAATACATGTCATGCTTAGAAGAATACTTTTTACCCTTACGTTTTTTATTTCATTCCACGCTTTTTCCCAAACTTCTGCTGGAAAAAGTGATCCTGATGCGAAGAAAATTCTTGATAAAGTCAGCTCTGCATTTAAGAATTATAAGTCAGTAATAGCAAAATTTACTTTGAAGATTGAAAACTCAGCGGGAAAAACCCAGGGTGTGAAGTCTGGAGTGGTGAATATGAAAGGTGGAAAATATCAAATCAAAGTGTCCGACCAGGAAATTTACAGTGATGGCGCTAACATTTGGACGTATGACAAGTCAGCTAATGAAGTGCAAATAACAAAACTCGATGAGTCGTCCGGCATGATCACCCCGCAAAAGTTATTCACCAATTTTTACGACAAAGACTTTCTTTACAAGCTTAACGGGTTGGGTAAAGAAGGAACGAAAACCGTCCAGGAGATTGAGTTGACCCCTGTAGATAAAACCAAACCTTTCTTCAAAGTATTGCTTAATGTAGATAAGGTAAATAACCAGATCGTGAGCACCAGGGTTTTTGAGAAAAATGGTAACCGTTACATCTACTCTGTAACCGGGATGCAAACCAATGGTTCATTACCTGACCAGCTATTTGTCTTCAATAAAAGCAGTCACCCGGGGGTGGAAGTCGTTGATCTCAGATAGCGTTAATTATTTCCCCAGCGAAAAGTACTAATATCAAATCCGCAAAGGTCCATGACGCGGTCAACTACAGTGGAGGCTACTTCTTCAATTGTTGTGGGTTTGCTGTAAAAAGATGGCGTTGCCGGGCAAATGATGCCACCAGCCTGGATGATGGTTTCCATATTTTTCACATGAATCAGGTTATAGGGTGTATCGCGTACTACGCAAATAAGTTTTCTTCTTTCTTTCAGGATTACATCAGCTGCCCGGCATACAAGATCATCGGATATTCCATTGGCTATCCTGCCCAATGTGCCCATGCTGCACGGTATCACAATCATGATATCGAATCTGGCAGAGCCGGAAGCGAAGGGAGCAGAGAAGTCATATTTATCATAGAGGGAAAAAAGAGAGGATCTGTAGGCTTCATCACCAATCTCCTCTTTCCAGATGGCTTTCGCGTTATCAGACATCACAATACCTGCTGTTTCCCATTGATCCTTAATTGTCAATAATTTTTTCAGCAGCAAAGACGGATAGATCGATCCGCTTGCCCCGGTAATGGCAACAACTACCTTGTGCATGATTAAAGATTTTGCTAACCCCAACTGGTTAAAATACAGTGATATACAAGGTAATAATTTCTTCAGCCAAACTCAATAAAAAGAAATCCCGTACGTTTATCCGATAATAATTTTATGAAGCTAATCCTGTTGACTTTTACCATGCTCATCAATTCCCATCAAAACACTGATAGGGTAGCAGAGAAAGTGCAATGGATGGATCTTTCTTTAGCGCAGGAAAAACTGGAAACAGACCCACGGCCGATTATTATTGATTTGTATACTGACTGGTGTTACTGGTGTAAGGTGATGGATAAAAAAACTTACGCGAACAAGAACGTTGCCCGCTACATGACAGAAAATTTTTATTCGGTGAAAGTTAATGCTGAAACCAGGCAGGCAATTCGTTGGAAGAACCACGATTTTGAGTATAATGTTACAAATAAATGCAACGATTTTGCATTATTTGCTACTCAAGGACAATTGGCGTTTCCAACTACCGTTATTATACCCGACGCATCAATGGCTCCGATTGCAATACCCGGCTACGTTGGACCAAAGGAGTTAGAACCGATATTAAAGTATTTCGCCAGCGGTGCGTATAAAAAAGAAAAATTTGAAACTTACCAGGCTGCTTTCAAAACAACCTGGTAGGAAAATCTAAATAATTAACTGCAAAGGCAGTTTAAACTCGGTTTTTCATAGGATATTGGATTATAACAGGGGTGGATTTCCATCCGGCCCCTTTTTTTAAATCTTTTCCCCATGCAACTCCGAATGGTATAAGGAAGACTTATAATTTATAGATTGTTAAATAAGGCGAAAGCCAGTCAAAATATTACAGACTGAAAAGTCTAAACTCGGTTTTTCATAGGATATTGGATTATAACAGGGGTGGATTTTTAT
>JBBQSI010000363.1:0-4029 GCA_038213975.1 Chitinophagales bacterium | reverse complement strand
CACGATTTATCCCTTAATAATATCGAGTTCTTTAAAAACAGCGTGCCTCACTTGGTGGAGGTTTCCATAGGTCATGCACTTATTGCCGAGGCGCTTTACCAAGGTCTTGAAGAAACCATTAGTCAATATCTTACCAAATTAAAATGAAGCAGCTTTACAGTAATATATTAGGCAAAGGGACACCTTTTGTAATCCTGCACGGTTTTCTGGGTATGGGTGACAATTGGAAAACGCTGGGAGGCGAGTTTGCAGAAGCTGGTCATGAAGTGCATTTAGTAGATCAGCGCAACCACGGGCGTAGTATGCACAGTGATGATTTTAGCTTCGACCTGATGGCCGAAGATTTGAAAAAGTATTGTGACGACAAACAGTTGGACAAAATTATCCTTTTGGGACATTCTATGGGAGGGAAGACAGCGATGAAATTTGCGGTGAAATATCCCGAAAAAGTTTCAAGACTGATCATTGCCGACATTGCGCCAAAATATTACGCGCCGCATCACGGGGTAATTCTCGATGGTCTTACCGCTTTGCAGGAAAATGAAGAAGCCCGCACTTCACGCGGTGCGGCAGATGAGTTTCTTAAAAAGCATATTAAAGACTGGGGCACGCGCCAGTTCTTGCTGAAAAATCTCTACTGGAAAAAAGATAAAACCCTCGCGCTTCGTATGAATTTGCCAGCACTCAAAAATTCTATCGAAGCCATTGGTGAAGCGCTGGGAGACGATGAGCATTATGAAGGAAAGACACTTTTTCTGCGCGGGGCAAAATCAGATTATATAAAAGACGCCGATTTTGATCTAATCAAAAGGCATTTTCCTAGTAGTGAGGTGATCAGCGTTCCCAACGCGGGCCACTGGTTACATGCCGAAAATCCTAAATTTTTATACCAAAAAGTGGTAAATTTTTTATAATATTACCTATTAATTGCTATGCACGCATAATAAATTGCTTTTTGTTGCCATTTTCTTAATTAAGTCGTGTTTTGGTTAAAGATTTATAAAAACAACTAATTATTATTTTTATGAAAAAACTTTTAGGTATTGTAATTTTTTTAGGTGCTTATACCTTTTGTTATGGTGGTGGCTATCGCGTGGCAATACAAGGCCAGCGCGCCCTTGCAATGGGGCATACCGGTGTTGCTTACGTAAATAGCGCCGAACTGGCATTTTTTAACCCTGCAGGTCTGGTTTATCTGGAAGACAGACTCAATGTATCTGCAGGAGTTAGTGGCGTATTTTCAAATGTGACCTGGCAGAATGACAAATATGGACAATCAGCCGATACAGATAGTCCCATGGGAACCCCATTTTACCTTTACGCGTCTTATGCAGCTACTGACTGGATGAGCGTGGGTCTTGCCGTATACACTCCTTATGGAAGTAGCGTAGAATGGCCAACGGACTGGGCTGGTTCTCATCTGGTCAATAATATTGAGTTGCAGGCGATTTTTATACAGCCGCTTGTTTCCTTTAAAATTTCTGAAAAATTCAGTGTGGGCGGTGGACCTATATTTGTGACGGGCAAGGTTAATTTCAATCGAAATGCTAACCGTACACTGACTGATCTTCAGGGGGAGCGCGCAAACGTAACCGTGGATGACTCTGGAGTAACTAACTGGGGCTGGTCATTTGCCACGATGTTCAACTTCACAGACCATTTCAGAATAGGGGCACACTACCGTTCTGAGATCATCCTTGATTCAAAAGACGGTACCGCTACTTTTGCCAATTTCCCCAATGATACTGGGCAACCTTTAGTGGTGAACCCTACAACGGTAATTCCTTCTAACGGTACTACAGGTTTTAATGCGTCACTGCCTATGCCGGCAGAAATGACCGTGGGGCTTTCATACGATAACGATAAGTGGGCTTTCAATTTTGATTATACCCGCACTTTTTGGGATGTGTATAATAATCTGGATATTGAATTCAGCAACGGTGGGGAAGCTATTAATCCACGGAATTATAAAAATGCATCTACCTATAAGTTTGGTGTGCAATACAATGCCAATGAGCAGATAGCACTTAGGGCAGGTTATTATTTTGATGAATCGCCAGTAGGTGATGGGTATTTTGCCCCTGAAACACCGCGTAATGATGCTGATGGTTTTACTGCTGGAGTCTCCTTCGCTATCAATGACAAGTTGGCCATTGACGCCTCCTTCCTTTATCTACGCTTTGAAGAAGTAGACGCGTCTTATGATTTTTATACTGAAAATGGTCAGAATGTTCCCTTTGGTGGGACTTACAAGTCAAGCGCTTTTGTACCCGGTATAGGAGTAAGCTACAAATTATAACCTCAAGTTAAAATGATGAAAAATTATATAAAATATTCCGTAGTACTCGCTTTGGGTTTACTGGCTTGCGATCCAGAATTAGAAAACTCCATTGCCGATGACAATTTTTATACCTCAGGATCTGTAGACCTTTCTAAATTTGTTGCTGTGGGCAACTCGCTTACGGCAGGGTATGCAGATGGTGCGCTTTACCTTACCGGACAGCAGAATTCATTCCCTAATATTCTTGCCGGTCAATTTTCGTTTGCAGGCGGCGGAACGTTTACCCAGCCTTTAATGGCTGATAATCTTGGGGGTTTTGTCGGTTTAGATGCTTTTCCCAATAGGTTTGTGCTTGCTCCCGGTGATAGCGGTCTTTCACCATCGCGCCTTGACGGTTCACCGACAACCGATTTTACCACTGTGCTTTCTGGACCTTTTAATAATATGGGTGTTCCTGGGGCTAAAAGTTTTCACCTTGGTCTTTCTGGCTATGGCAATGCAGCAGGTGTTTCTCAGGGAACTGCAAATCCTTACTTCGTACGGTTCGCTTCTGCGCCAGACGCTTCGGTAATAGCTGATGCGGTTGCTCAAAAGCCTACCTTTTTTACGCTTTGGATAGGCAATAATGACGTGCTTTCGTTTGCAACAAGCGGCGGCGTGGGTGTTGATCAGACCGGGAACCTCGATCCTGCCACTTACGGATCTAGCGATATTACAGATCCCAATGTGTTTGCTTCTGTGTACAGCGGTTATGTAAACGCACTCACTGCTTCCACGCCAGACGGGATTTTGATAAACATCCCGGATGTGACCACAATACCTTATTTTACCACCGTTCCTTTTGCTGCTTTAAGTCCGCTAAACCCTGAATTTGGTCCTCAAATACCAACATTAAATGCCACTTTTGCTCCTATTAATCAAGCCTACGCATTTCTGGGCGTGTCAGAGCGTTCTATTCAATTCAGTCAGGATGCTGCCAGCGCGGTAGTTATCAGGGATGAGTCTATGGCAGATATTTCTGCGCAGCTTACCCAGGTTTTGATAGGCGGCGGACTTGATGTTCCAACCGCCACGGTTTTAGGTCAGCAATTTGGACAATCGCGTCAGGCCAATGAAAATGATTTGCTTGTACTTCCCAGTTCTTCAATAATAGGGGAGCCCAATATGGAATATCTGCAGCAGCTTACCGCAATGGGCGTTCCTAAACAATTGGCAGCACAGCTTTCCGTTAACGGGATTACTTTTCCGCTGCAAGACCAATATACGTTGACTGCCAATGAGCAAGAGTTGGTCTCCAAGGCTCAAACGGCATATAACCAAACCATAGCGGCTCTCGCTGCTGCAAACGATCTTATTCTTATAGATGCAGAGGCTATTTTAAATCAAATAGCGGCAACCGGAATTTCCTATGATGCGGGAACTTTAAGATCTACGTTTGCCACCGGCGGGGCTTTTTCCCTTGACGGCGTACATCCTACACCACGTGGCTATGCGCATCTTGCTAACGTGATGATCGAAGCTATAAATAAGAAATACGATGCTACAATTCCGGCAGTGAATATTGGCGATTACAATACTATAACTGTTTCTGCCAACGCAGAATAGGCTTTTTATATTCTAAAAAAATAGGGCAAAATATAGTGGAAATGAGCTGTTTTTAGCCATTTTCGGCTAATTTTGCCTTGTTTTATGTTTAAATCTCAAACTCCTTTATGAAAACCCTTTTGAAATTAGTGCTTACCGCTATT
>JBBQSI010000362.1:0-4031 GCA_038213975.1 Chitinophagales bacterium | reverse complement strand
GTAAAGCGCCTTCTCCGGCTAAGATCACGTGCGGTGTCTTTTCCATCACAAGCCTGGCTACTGAGATCGGATGCACTATATCCTGCAGGAACATTACAGAGCCGCAATTATATTTCTCATCCATGATGCAGGCATCCAGCGTGACATAGCCATCGCGGTCAGGCAGTCCGCCAATGCCGATACTTTGATTGCTTGCATCAGCTTCGGGAATTTTCACACCTGCTTCCACTGCATCAATGGCTTTCCCGCCAGCGCCTAAAACTTGCCACGCACCTACGTTAGCTGTTTTCCCGAAGTCCCACGTTGAGACTACGACTGCCTGTTTTTTTATATTATTGAATACTCCCCTGCGTGAGGCAGCATGGGTGACGGTGGTCACGACTGCAGAACTAAGCGCTGCGGTTTTTATAAATTTTCTTCTTGATTGCATGTTTTCAGATTAAGCTGCAAAATATTACAAACTTCACGAAGGGTTGGGGTGAAATTGAAGATATTGAAACCAGTTATTTTCTCCTCAACCATTAATCAAAAGAAAAAAAGGGAAGTTATTTCGCCCTGCGACCTGGCGGTAAAAAGTGAATAACAAAAAACGGGGAGGAGAAGAAAAGGCGAAAACGATTCACCGGTTTTTATGGAATAATTGCTTGGTTCATGCTTCGGCTTACTCTTCTTTTTGTAACTCGTAGCCTATCTCCCAATGATGTCCAAATGGGTCTTTGATTCTGCCGAGTTTCCAACTGTGTTGTTCACCGATTGGGAAAATTTGTTCAGCTCCGGCCCTGATCGCTTTGTCAAAAAGTTGTTCAGGATCAGGCGTAATCAATACCAGTTTTACGGTGCTGCCGCCGGCGGAAGCCGGGCTTATGCTTTCAAGTTCCGGCGAGGCATCGCTTATCCAAAACGTTGCTCCATTAATCGAAAGCCTCGCCACCACGCTTTCATCATCCGTATCCAGCTTGTATGTTTCTACGGCATCGAAGGCAAGTTTGTAGAAAGCCAACGCTTCTTTGCTGTTGCCTACAGATAGCCACGGTTGAATTATATTTTGCATTGAAATGAGATTGACTGAATTTTTTATACCGATATGGAATCCTCCCTGAGCGAAATTTTTTCATCTCTCCGGGTGAATCTACCTGAAAAATTGATGTTTTAAGATGATCCTTTTTCCGTGATTTCTAGCCTCCTCGTTTGAGATCATATCCTTACACGATCGGATTGCAGCGAGTCCTGAAGATATTCATTTAGTCATCTCTAAATCAACCTGGAGCATGCTGTTCTCATCCAATAGATACTTTATCACGTGTTCATTGCATAAAAACCTAAATGAGTAACAGAACATTTTGAAACAGCCTGATGATCTTTTGCGATCGTCAGAAATTGTTTGCCTCATCATCTATAAATCTCATTTTTGCGCAGTGAAAATAATTTTGCACGCTGAAGATCTGACGGTCTCCCTTGCAGGAGAAGTTGTTTTGAACAACCTATCTTTTACCATAAGAGAGGGTGAACAATGGGCCATTACCGGACCCGCAGGTTCAGGAAAAACGACGTTACTGAAAGTGCTGGCGGGTCTGCTGTTTCACCGTGGCAAACTGGAAATCGCCAGTGTTGAAGAAGCGCCGCCGGGGATCGTCCTGGTGGAGCAACAGCACCATTTTAAAAACCTCTCAAATACGAGTAGTTTTTATTATCAGCAGCGGTTCAATTCGCAGGATTCCGAAGACGCTATTACGGTAAAAGAATACTTTGAAGCAAATTTTGCAAATGGTGCAAACTTAACTGCGGAGTTTGACCAATGGGCTGAGCTATTTGATATCAGAAAGCTATTTCCGGAAAGGCTCATACAGCTTTCTAACGGTGAAAATAAAAGAATACAAATTGTAAAAGCATTGCTGCAAAAGCCGTTCTTTTTGCTGCTGGATAATCCATTCACCGGGCTGGATGTAAAAAGCAGGGAACATCTTTCATTTGTGCTGGATGAAGTTGGAAAAGCCGGGGTGCACAACATCCTTGTCACTGCTGCATCAGCATTGCCTTTTTTTATTACCCATGTCGTGTCTTTAAAGCACAACGGCTCTGCTGTCGCCCAACCCGTGGATCCAACCGACTGGAATGACAGGCAAAAAAGATCCCAGCCAGCTTCCCTGGACACGCAGTTGCTGAAACGATTGACCGGTGATACGCATGACCTTTTCGAATTTGCCGTAAGGATGAAAAATGTAACTGTGCAGTATGACATCAAGATCCTGGACAACATTTCCTGGGAAGTGCGGCGGGGCGAAAGGTGGTCCTTATCTGGTCCAAATGGTTCGGGAAAATCAACATTACTTAGCCTCATCAATGCGGATAACCCACAGGCGTATGCGAACCAGATATGGTTGTTTGACAAACGGCGGGGTACCGGTGAAAGTATTTGGGATATCAAGGCGAAGACTGGATTTATTTCTCCTGAGCTTCACTTGTATTTTGACACAGGCATCAGCGCTTTTGATGTTGTTGCTTCGGGCTTGTTTGACACCATCGGAGTATTCAGGCAGCTCAGTGAAATCCAATGCCAGGTGGTGCTGGAGTGGATGAAGCTATTTCGCATTGACAATTTAAAACAAAAGTCTTTGCACCAGTTATCTCACAGCCAGCAGCGCCTGGTTTTATTAGCAAGGGCGCTTGTAAAAAATCCATCTTTACTTATCCTGGATGAGCCATGCCAGGGCCTGGATGAAGACCAGGTGACTTTCTTCCGTGAGATCATAGACGAAATATGTATCACCGGAAATAAAACGTTGATCTACGTCTCTCATCACGTTGAAGAGATTCCGAAATGCGTAACAAGGTTTATGCGATTAGAGAACGGGCAGCGGGTGGCGGGGTGAAATGCCGGTTAATTCTGAATCACGGATTAAAGGGATTGCCCGGAGAAATTCTGCATTACGGATTAATGGGATTGCACAGATTGCACAGATTTTTAAAGGAAAAGAAGAAGGGAAAGCTGATGTTGAAATTTCACTCACGGGTTTATTCCATTTACTCCTTCCTGTACTTTTACAATAACTCATCAAAGTGTATCGGCAACTTACTGATCCTTTTTCCTGTCGCATGAAAAATGGCGTTGGTGATGGCTGCGGGCATCGCTACCACGCCGATTTCTCCAATGCCCTTCACGCCAAGTTCATTGATCAGGCCATCAGGTTCATCAGCAAAGATCACGTCATAATCATGTATATCTGCATGCACAGGTAAGTGATATTCGGCGAGGTTTGGATTCATATACTTGCCAAGCTTTCCGTCCAGGATCGTTTCTTCCCGCAGGGCTTTACTAATGCTCCATACCATACCACCGAGTATTTGACTCCTGGCCGTTTTGGGATTAATAATTTTTCCTGCGGCAACAGCAGTTAATGCCCGTGTAACATTTATGGTCTTTAATTGCTCATCAATTTCCACTTCTACAAAAGCTGCACTATGCGCAGCCCTGCTGTAGTTTTTTAATTTCCTCGTATGTGCATGACCCGTCTTCGTGATTTCAATAGCCTTCCCTTTATTCTCTTCTACAATTCGCTTAAGAGATACGAAAACAGATGGATCATCTTTTACCCCGATTTTACCATCGTGAAAAACGATATCACTTTTCTCAACATCTTTCAATGGTGAATTTTTGACCTTAATTGCTTTTTTATACAATTTCTTTTTCAAATCTTTTAACGCCATGGCCATAGCCGAACCAACAGAGGCCGTGGTGAATGAGCCACCCTGTACGAATGATAGTGGTTTTTTACTATCGCCATATTGAAATTCTACATTCTCCATAGCAAGGCCGAGCTCGTCAGCTACGATTTGCGTGATAATAGTGTACGTGCCCACGCCGATATCAGTAACAGCGCTGCTGACTACCAGTTTTCCATGCTTGTTGTAACTGACCTGTACCCTGGCCGGCATTTGCATAGCATCCCAGATACCTGTGGCCATGCCATAACCAACGAGCTTATTGCCCCGGCGCATGCTGCCGGGCTCCGGAATTCTTTGAGACCAGCCAA
>JBBQSI010000361.1:0-4041 GCA_038213975.1 Chitinophagales bacterium | reverse complement strand
ATAACAGGCCGGCAACAAGTTCCTAAATAGGCAGGCCTGTTATTTATTTTTCGGGAAACCGGGTAAAAAACATTATTTCGTGAGCAACATTTAATTTTTCTCGATTTGCTATAATAAATTCAAGAACAAAATCCGGTGGAGGATGGTACCACCATCCGCCCAACGTATATGATTACATGCAATTTTACTTTTTTGGAAATCGACTGGAAAAGTATACTCCTTGGGGAGAATGAATGGATCTTCCTGCTGGAGACGGCGGCGAGATCGGTCTTCATGTTTTTGGTGATCTTATTTAGCCTGCGGGTTTTGGGCAAGCGGGGCGTCAAGCAACTTTCAGTGTTTGAGTTGGGTGTCATCATTGGTCTGGGTTCCGCAGCCGGCGATCCGATGTTTTACAAGGAAGTGGGCTTGCTGGCCGGCTTGATGGTTTTTGTGATCGTCATCGCCTTATACAAACTGGTGACCGTGCTGATAAGTAAGAACGAAAAGTTCGAGCAGTTCGTTGAAGGCAATCCTGTCTGCATTTTAAAAGATGGCAAATTATTGTTCAAAAATTTCGAGAAGGAGCCGATCGCCCTGGATGAATTTTTCATGCAGCTTCGTCTTGACAGTGTATCCCAACTTGGCCAGGTAGAGCAGGCCTTTCTTGAAACAAATGGCGAGGTGAGTATTTTTTATTACGAAGATGAAAAGGTAAAGCCGGGATTGCCCATTCTGACGTGAGATATAGATGGAAAAATAACCTCAATAGAAAAGCAAGGTTTATACTCCTGCGGTGAATGTGGATTTACTGAAAAAATAAGTATTACGGCAGCCCATATCTGCCACACCTGCAAAAGTGCCGGATGGGTACCAGCCGCCGACAAAAAGCGAATCACTTGATCTACGGGCATTTGTTTTGAATCTAACTGCCAGCCGCGGGATTAATTAAAGAAAACTTCATCAATAAAGACCCAGCCTTTTTCGCCTTTGCCGGGATGCCATTTTGGTAATGCTGCGACTGGCTTCACTATTAGCTTTATCATGTTTACTTCCGCTTTTTTCAGTTGAATCTTTAAAGCCAGATTAGTAACGCCACCTGCATTTTTTACAGGCTGGACGGGTGTTAAAGCCCCGAGCAATCGTTGCTTCCTGTTCTTGCCCTGGCCCCAAACTTCTACGCGGGAAGGCGGAACAATGTATCTCCCGATGTCCTGCATCGCACTGATGGTGACATCTTCGGGTGTAAAGGAAGAACTAAAATAGAATTCCGTGATCATTGGGTTTTCACGGTAGGCAAGCCACTTTCCATCGGCAAAGTTTTGCTCACTTTTTTTCCTGTCAGTCAGGGATTTTTTTCCGTTCGCCCTGTATTTCGGATCAGGCTCTGTTACGAGGCGAATGCTGTCCGGTGTTTTAGAACCCTTGAAAAACTGGAAGCTTGCAATATCACTGCTGATCCAGCCCGGTTTAAATGACCTGGCTTTCACGGTCTGCGTCGTGTTTATGGTCGCGTTTGCATCGTAAAGGGGAGAAGTGAGGCTGTCAGGTTCGCTGCCGTCAAGCGTGTAACGTATAGCCGTCCCTGTTATATAGTTCTTCAGCTTTAGCTTCTCCGGTCCCGCGAGTATAAAGGTTTCGTTTTCACTGACCGGGGGCGTTAATTTCAACACCACAGTATCACCCTGGAACCCTGAATAGTAGGTAACATTTTTATTTTCTTCCTGCAGTTTGTTGATGCGGTTGGAATCTATCTCTGCATTCCAGACATACAATTTTCGCAGAGCCGGGAAGGCCGGCAGTGAGTCCAACGCGTGAGGAGCCAGGGGGTTATCGGAAAGTGACAGGCTTCGCAACTTTGGGAGGGACTTCAGGACTGCAATGGATTTACCTGTTATCGCTGTCGAGCTCAGGTTAAGTTTTCTCAGGTTCGTGAAATTTGAGAGCAGCGGGATGTCCTCATCCTTTACTGGAATATTCATGAGGTTGATCTCTACGACCTGGTTCCTCACCGGTTCTAATTTTTTCAGGTCATCCGGTTTGTAAAATTGCCCATTAAAAAAATTGATGACAAGTGCCGGCGACCCTTCAAAAAGCGGGGTGATCACCCGGTTTTGATTGTTGAGTGACAGGATATCTTTGTCCTCGGCCGGCGGAAAGTCATAGAATTCACTGCCGGTTTTCAGCAGGTTTGCCGCGATGGAATAAAGCGTATCCGTAGGTTGCAATGCTGCAACTTGTGCATCAGGGATCGCCCCGGACTTTACCCAGGCATACAAAATTTCTTTTTCCAGGTCGGTCAATTGTGGTTTACCTGCCGGCGGCATATGTTTTTTCTCGTCTTCAGGTAAATGTATGCGCTGTAGTAACAGCCCAAGATTTTCGTTCGTGGTATCCCAGGGAACGCCGTTCTTGCCACCTTTCGCCAGCAGTGCGAAAGATTCCATATTGAGCTCTCCTTTTGCTTTTGTTTCATTATGGCACGAAACACATTTGTTTTCCAATATGGGATATACGAGATCGTTATATACTACCGCTTCGTCAAAGGAAACCTGGTGTACTTTTTTTGGCGGATCAAACGGGGCAAACACATAGTCTTCACCATGCGTAATATTAGCTCCGAAATGCCCGGTGGCAATGATAACAAGCAACATCAGGAGTGCCGCGGGCAGACGTACAAAGCGGGGTGACTTCCAGCCTGCAGGAAGGCTATAAATAAGCAGCAACAAAAAAGCGGTAGCAGCCCCCGTCCATTTATGCAGGCTGATTGCGTCCGGGTCGTAACCAGCTTCTCTGGATAGCAGTAGTCCCATGAGCGCAGCGATCACAGCAGTGAAGGCTGCCCAGATTAAGAGCGTATTTACGAATTGTTGAAAAAAAGACGCTGCCCTGAAATTTGGGGAGCTGAAAAGCAACACGCAACAGTAAGCAATAACCAGCACCAGTGGAAAATGAACTACCAGCGGATGCACTCGTCCCGCAACCTGCAGCCATGCTGGAATGGCGAGCCCACTTTCAAATAGGAGCAGGAAAACCAGGAGGCAATTGAGACTCAACGTTACATTGTACATCACATTGTTCCATCTGCGCATGCGTCATCTATTGTTTGGAAAAATTAATACCTGGAGTTAAATGGGAGAAAGTTTGTATGGATACACATGGCCGGAATTCCACTGGGCTACATAAAGGTTTTCTTCATCATCAATGCAGACGTCATGAGGATAGTCAAACACTTTTTCCACCTGGTGCATTTCTTCGGGTACGCCATTCCGGTAGGAAGGCAGATTACCGGCAAGGCTGGAAACCACCTTGAAATCTTTATCCAGCACTAAAACGAACCCGGACTTTTCATTCTGCCGGCTGTTAGTTTGCAGGACAGCCGAGTACAAGTAGTCCCCATGTATAACAGGACGGCAAACCCAGGCCCCCGGCAGCGGAATAGTATTTATATACTCGCCCTCCATTGTATAACGCTTGAAGGCATTCTGAATCCGGGAAGTGACTATGAGTGTGGGATTTGCCGGATCGCGTCTGTCCACGCAGATGCCATGCGCATTCACGAGATATTTATCTCCCTCACCGCGGCCCCCAAAATGGCGAATATATTTTCCCTGTGCATCATATTGCATAATGAAATCTTTACCATAACCGTCTACCACGTACACGTCGCCGTTAGGAGCAATGGCAGTCTCGGTAGGAATGTATTCTGCTTCTTTTTCGTACTCGCCGGTTTCCTTTGGATAGTTCAGGGTCAGCAACACCTTTCCGTCCATGGTTGTCTTAAATACTTTATGCAAGTTGTTATCACAAATCCATAGTACGTCATCGCCGTTTTCATTAAAAAGAGTCAACCCATGTGCTCCGGGATATTCATGTCCCCATGTTGATATAAGTTTGCCGCTTTTATCGTAAATGATCACGTTGTTTTTTGTCTCATTCGTAAGCAAAATGATCCTGCCTTTTTTTACATGAAAAATTTCTTGGCAAACATTTACAGAATTAAATAAAGGATGGAGCTTGCGCCAAGTTGAATTAATACGGAAATGATTTTTCCAATGACCA
>JBBQSI010000360.1:0-4051 GCA_038213975.1 Chitinophagales bacterium | reverse complement strand
AAGTATTTGGTAATCCTTGCTGAAGCTGTCAATTAGGAGCAGTATTTGCTTTACATTTGCGACGCCTAATTCTAAGGCCAGAAAAGCCGGATTTTTTCATGAAGTTGACAATACTTGCTATTGGCGTGCACCCGGATGATGTAGAACTTAGCTGTGCAGGAACCTTGTTGGTTGAAAAGCAAAATGGAAAGACAGCTGGTATTCTTGATCTTACCCGCGGCGAATTAGGAACCAGGGGCTCTGCAGAAACCAGGTTAAAGGAAGCTGAAGAAGCTGCGAGAATCATGGGTATGGATACCAGAAATAATCTTGAACTGGCCGATGGCTTTTTTACGAATGACACTGATAGCAAGTTGAAACTCGTCAGGGCACTGAGAAAATATCAACCTGAGATTGTGCTTTGCAATGCAGTGGAAGATCGTCATCCTGACCATGGAAGAGCGTCACAATTGGTATATGATGCAGGCTTTTTATCGGGTTTAAGAAAGATAGAAACGGAAGATGCAGAAGGACAAATACAAAAAGAATGGCGTCCTAAGTATATTTTTCATTATATTCAAGACCGGTATCTTGACCCAGACTTTGTGATTGATGTGTCGGCAGTGTTTGAAAAAAAGCTGGAAGCTATAAGGGCGTTCAAGAGCCAGTTTCACAATCCATCTTTGGACTCAAATGATCCACAGACCTACATTTCATCCCCAGAGTTCCTGGACAGCATTACCTACCGCGCAAGGCTTTTTGGGAAAATGATTGGGGTGGAATACGCCGAAGGATTTACGACAAGCAAGAAGATAGGGTTTAAATCGTTTGATTCACTTATATTAAAGAATACCTGAAAAGCGTCACATTTTAAAATCCATAAACACGTCACACATTAATGTCTACTCCCAAATTTTTACACGGCAAGAGTGAATTTCATTCAGTCTTAAAGAAAAGAGTCAATGACTATTTCCGCGATCGCCAACGCCCGCAAACCGGCACAAACCAACTTATTATTAAGGGGTTACTTTTCTGTGTGGCCTACGTGGTATTATACATTCACCTGGTTTTCTTTACGCCCGGCGTTTGGATTGCCATCCCGGAATGTGTGATTTTCGGAGGACTAACGTCCGCAATTGGCTTCAATGTGATGCACGACGGAGCTCATGGAAGTTTCAGCCAATCAGATATTCTAAACAAGCTCGCAGGCTTTTCACTCAACTTTCTTGGTGCAAGTGCAATCATGTGGAAGATGAAGCATAACATCATTCATCACACCTATACGAATATTGACGGCGTGGATGACGACATAGAAGCCCGCCCGTGGCTGCGCTTCACCGAAACGCAGGAGAAACTGAAAATGCATCGTTTCCAACACCTCTATTTTTGGTTCCTTTACACGCTCCTGCACCTCGCGTGGATATTTGTGACAGATTACAAGAAGTACTTTACCAGGAAGATCGGAACTGTTGAGCTTAAAAAATTCAATATCCAGGAGCACATCTCGTTTTGGGCTGCGAAACTGATTTACGCCTTTATGTTCATTGCACTTCCTATTTATTTGCTCGGGTTTACTACTTGGCTGATTGGATTTTTGGTGTTCACGATGGTTACAGGCTTTGTGATTAGCATTGTTTTTCAACTTGCCCATACCGTGGAGCACACCGAATTTCCGTTACCAAGTGAAGTGACCGGAAAGATTGAGAACGAATGGGCTATTCACCAGGTGGCTACCACCGCTAACTTTGCAACCGGCAACAAGTTGATCTCCTGGTTAGTCGGTGGCCTGAATTTCCAGATTGAGCACCATCTTTTTCCAAAAATATCACATGTCCATTACCCTGCCATCAGCAAGATCATCAGGAAAACTTGTTCAGAGTATGGTATCAATTATATTGAATTCCCACGTATGCGCCAAGCCATTCTTTCGCATGTGGCTTACCTGCGCCGGTTGGGAACTGCTTAATAAATCGTCTTTCATCCTGATGTAACTTTGTGGCATGAACCTGAATTTACAAGCTGAGATACCTGTTGATTTTTCTGATACATCACGCGTATGGATTTACCAGTCAAGCCGTAAGTTTACCGACAGCGAATTTCCTCTTGTAAACCAGGCGTTGGATCAATTTGTTGCAAACTGGAATAGCCATGGTGATCCGGTAAAAGGTTTTGCAAAGGTTTTCTTCAACCGGTTTATTGTCTTGCTTGCTGACGAAGCCGTTTGTGGAGTCAGCGGTTGCAGCACAGACACTTCCGTAAGAGTTATCAGGCAGATCGGCGACCAGTTGCAAATTAACCTGTTTGACAGGCAGCAATTAGCATTTGTGATCAATGGGGGAATAAAGACCTTTCAAATGTCTCAAGTCAAATCTTCCATAGACGAGGGGCTTGTTACTCCAACCACCTTTTACTTCGATAATACCATTCTGAGAAAGAAACAACTTTTGGATGAATGGATTATCCCGGTGAAAGATAGCTGGCTCGCCCGCCGGTTTTTTACGAAGGCGAGAGCCACAGCTTAAGAAAATATTATCACTTCTCCCTGCCTGACATCCTGTCTCTGTCGTTATTTCTTTATCTTTGCTCTCCTTAAAATTGGACGTCATGTCATCCGTAATTGCAGCAAATGAAGTTGAAGAAAATGCGGTTTTACCCCGGGATAAAGCTGCCGACGATAACTCCCTGGCAAGCAAGTTTTTTATAGAAAGCTATGGCTGTGCAATGAACTTCGCCGATAGCGAAGTGATTGCTTCTATCCTCTCCGACAGGGGCTACAAACTCGCTGCAAGCGCTGAAGATTCCGACCTTATTTTCCTGAATACCTGCTCCATCCGCGAGAAAGCTGAGCTAACCGTCCGTAAAAGACTTTCCACTTTTAAGTCACTTAAAAAAAACAACCCCGGCCTTCTTGTTGGTGTGTTAGGATGCATGGCCGAGCGGCTGAAATCCAAATTGCTGGAAGAAGAAAGGCTGGTAGATATAGTGGTAGGGCCGGATGCTTACCGAAGTTTACCGCAATTGATTGCTGAAGCAGAAAGCGGCCAAAAGGGCGTAAACGTGCTACTCAGCCGCGAAGAAACATACGGCGATATTTCACCGGTACGACTGAACAGTAATGGGGTAACGGCGTTTGTTAGCATTATGCGCGGGTGCAACAATATGTGTTCTTTTTGCGTAGTGCCCTTTACCCGGGGAAGAGAAAGAAGCCGGGACCCGCACTCAATTGTCACTGAATGTAGGCAGCTTTTTTCAGAGGGCTACCGCGAGGTGACGTTGCTTGGGCAAAACGTAGATAGTTATAACTGGAAGACAGAAGACAACCAGGTGAACTTTGCACAACTGTTGGAACTTGTGGCCAGCGTTTCTCCACTGTTGCGAGTTAGGTTTTCTACATCACACCCAAAGGATATAACGGACGAAGTGCTTCACACAATTACACGCTACGAAAACATCTGCAACTACATACATCTCCCTGTGCAAAGCGGCAGCAGCCGTGTGCTGGAGCTGATGAACCGCACTTATTCACGCGAGTGGTATATTTCGCGGGTTAACAAGATCAGGGAAATCATCCCGGGTTGTGGATTATCAACTGACATCATCAGTGGTTTTTGCACAGAAACAGAAGAGGATCAGGAGGAAACCCTAAGCCTCATGGAATATTGCGGGTTTGAACTGGCGTATATGTATTTCTATTCAGAGCGGCCCGGCACGTTGGCTGAAAGAAAGTTGAAAGATGACGTACCGCTGGAGGTAAAGAAGCGGCGACTGCAGGAGGTGGTAGATCTCCACCGGGCTCATAGCCTGAAAGGGATGCAAAAGGAGATTGGAAAAGTGCATAAAGTATTGATCGAAGGAGATTCCAGGAAAAGCGACCAGCACTGGGCAGGCCGCAGTGATAATAATAAGGTGGTGGTTTTCCCCAAAGACGGGGCTTTTAAAAAAGGCGATTACACGCATGTGTTAATTGAAACTTGTACTGCGGGGACATTGATCGGATCACTAATCCAAATGCCATGAACAAGCTTATTCAACGATCGCTTGATCAGATTGTCATTGTTTGTAAAAAACATTC
>JBBQSI010000359.1:0-4064 GCA_038213975.1 Chitinophagales bacterium | reverse complement strand
AGAGGTGAAACTCTTTACTTTAACAGCTATTATTACGAGAAGGTACATGTATCTGGGATATCGTATTTATTTAACCCCTGCAAGCCGTTTTATTAAGATAACAGAGCTAAGTTTTTTTTATCTTTGGCAAATTGTGAAACTGCGTCCTTAAACGGGCCCGCACACAGCGCCCCGGGTAACGGTGCAGCAAGTGTTCCAGATGCATCCGGCACCAACGGATATAAATGCTCATGGAGCAAAAGTTTTGCAACGGATAGTCCACTTGCAGCAATACCTGCCCGTTTCATTTATAATTCAGGCAGAAGCCAATTTCACGGAATACTTGCACTCCCAGCCAATAGGAATTTAATTTCGATTGGGATGAGACACCGCCCAATAACAGAAAATTCTTGGTAGAACATCCTAAACAACCGCGTAGCAAGGTGCACGAAAAGACAGCCTGCAAACTATGGGGGTGAGTTGATGCTGGTTACAAAATCGAACGCGGAAAAGGCTTTCCTTCTTTAATATACTCCCGTTTAATGCCTTCCAAAACATCTTCGGGATAGATTTTTAATTGAGAAGAATTTTCTTCGCCATTACCCTGCTCTTGCTTCTTCTCCACCGCCTGGATGCCGGCATAATGAATAATGTTAATGATGTTGCCGCCGGTTAGTTCATATTTCTTTACCTGCTCAGGTATATCACCGATGTCCCCATTTTCAGGGAATGACTTTTCCCAAATTTCTTTCCGCTCATTTTCATCTGGAATGGTAAATTTCACGATGTCGTTAAAGCGCCTGATGAATGCATCGTCAATATTATTTTTCATATTGGTTGATAAAATGATCAGGCCATTGAATTCTTCAATCCGCTGTAGCAGGTAAGAGACTTCCTGGTTAGCATATTTATCATGTGCATCCCGCACGCCGGTGCGTTTTCCAAACAGCGCATCTGCCTCATCAAAAAATAAGATCCAATTTTTATCTTCCGCCCTTGCAAACAACAGTTCAAGATTCTTTTCCGTCTCGCCGATATATTTGGAAACCACCATGGAAAGGTCAATGCGATACACATCTTTACCCGTTTCATTTCCCAACACATTTGCTGTGAGCGTTTTCCCTGTGCCGGGCGGCCCGTAAAATAATACGCGGTATCCTGTACGCAATCGCTTTTTCATTTGCCAATCCTCCAACAGCGAATGGTTGTACAGGAGCCATTGCTGCAAATTTTTATAATGCCGTTCCACGTCAGCATTCATCACGATATCTGCTGAGGTTAATTCTGTGTTTATTTTTTTTGCAGGGAAGTTGATACCGAAATGCGGTGGCGCGGCTGTGCCGAAAAGCAACAGATCAATATAATCATGCGCCATGATGATCTTACCACTTAGCACGGGTTCACCTGCAGGCAGGTCTTCCAGCCACAAAATTTTTCGCTTTACAAGATCGCTGTCCGACCAGAAAAGTTTTTCAACTTCAGCACGGCGGTCCATATCATAACCGGCTAAAAGAAATACCGCTGTTTGGCCTGTGGGTAAAAAGCCGCGAAAATTTTTCCCACGCATGCCGCCAATTTCAGGAAAGTCCCCTGATGTTTTCAATTTCTCCTGGATTGATTGATCAAATAATTCCGGCATAGCATGCGGCGCTAATGCAATCAACAATAAAATAGCGGTGTCCTGCAAATTAGAAAATTGATTACTTTCAAGATGCTGCCTGACCGGCAATTTCCAGTGTTGAATGTCAGGGAAAACGGGCCTTTCACCATGCCCCAAACGGTAGGCAATTAAGTCCTGCAAAAATTTAAATTCTACGGTAATGTTATTGATTGCTGTTTCTGTTGGTGCATCTTCCATATGATATCTTTTTTCTTAGGTTTCTAAGTTCGTTTTGCTCCAATCAATGTGCTAATCCCACCCGATTGCCTGAGCCACTGAGAAAAGCAATGCTGAAGGATCAAATCCCGGGCATGCTGTACCGACAAACACCGGAACACTGCCTTTCAATTCCCGGGCCTTAGTAAAGAAATTATTGTCAAGCAATTTAATACAGCCGCTGGATGCCAGGTTCGACGGATTACCCCCGTGAAAATAGAATCCGCTCCGGTGAACCTTTTTACCATCGTCTGCTGTAACGTTTGCCGAACCTTCAATTTTAATCCTGTTTTCTCCCCAACACCCGATAGGTGTAAAACAATTATTTACGGGTGATTCAGAACAGGTTTCACTGCAATAATGACTTGGATGTTCGCACGGAACTTTCTCATTCGACTTCAGTTCCTGGAATCCTGAACTAATAGCATTGGCTCCGCAAGTGCCATCCTGCACTTTTGTTACCGGGCTATTTATTTTCTGTGGATGTATGTTATACACGCCATTCGGTGTAGGACCGACGCCCTTCTGGTTTTCCTTTGACCCAGGTTGCCCGGACACAGCATATCCAGAAAAAATCGCTGCCCCATCTTTAAAAACACTTACAATACCGGATTGCCCGCCTGTGTAGCAAATAAAATTTGTTAATGGTTTTTTTTTCTTCTTTGCATCTTTTTTCTGAATCATTCTGCCTGCCACTTGCTGCACTACATGCGTTAATTCATGCGCAAGCAAAAATTTCCCCTGGGCACTTTCCGGATCATACTTTCCCCTGTTGAAATATATGTCACGACCATGCGTAAACGCCTGGGCTTGCAACTCGTTATTCATATTAGCCGCATCCTTGTCATCATGTATATTGACCCCGCTGAAATCAACACCAAAAGATGAATTCATCTCTTGCAAAGTTTTCTGCGGCAATTGATTTCCCCTGCCTGAAGAATTTTCAATTCCGGAAGAGACATTTGCGGAGGCTGTATTTGCACCCGCATCATGTTTTGCCTGCACCGCTGATGATCTGTCTTTATCCTCTTCGTCTTTAACGGGATCGTCCATTAGCTGAATTGGCTTTTGCTGTATTTCTTTATCTCTTTCCATCCTCGCATCGTTAGTCGCCAGTTTTTCATCCTCCAACGAGGTTGACAGCCGTTGAATATTACTGATACTTTTTTGCTGCACAATAGGCGTTGCATTGTTTCTATTTACCACATCATTTGCCACTGCATCGGCTTCATGCTCATATTTGTCTCCGGGTTTATTCACCGAAAGCTTTGCCTGGAAAAAAGTGTTCTTGCTGCCCTGTTTACTAATATCATTTCGTTTTGAAAAAAATGGCTCCTTTGCTTTTTCATCGTGCGTGTGAAGATTGCGCTGGCGATAAACACGTGAACGGTAAGACATAATTAATTAATTGAGATATTCAAAAAAGAATTTTTCATTTACCTGAGCTCGCTGTTTTTTCATAAACGCATTAGACCAGGAACCTACAACGGTTAGCGCGTTCTCTTCGGGCATAAAGCCTTTAAAAATAAATGTCGTGTTTTCCTGTCTGCAATTTATATTTTAGATAAAAATTCCTTTGACAATTCATAATAGTCCTCGGCACCATGAGCGTTTTTATCAAAGTTAAAAATATCTGTTCCTGCTTCCTGGGCCTTCGCTAATTGAATGTTGCTCCGGATGTGCGTTGTAAATACTTCCTTTTCAAATTCACTTTCTAACTGCTCCAGCACCTGCCTGTTCATTGTTTTACGGTCGTCATATTTCGTCAGGACAAATCCTAATAAATTAATCTTTGGATTGAGCCGCTTCTTTATCGAATTAAACTGACGCATAAAACTGTGAACGCCTTTGAGGGGTAAGAATTCTGCCTGCAAAGGAATGATCACCTGGTCGCAAACGACCAGCGCATTCACCGTCAACATCCCAATTGAATGAGGGCAATCAATAAAAATAAAATCGTAATCATCCAGTACCGGTTCCAACATCCACGTAAATATTTGTTCCCGGCTATACGCACTTACCAATTCCATTTCCGCATCAGCAAGTTCGATCGATGAGGGAATAAGATGCAAGCCTGGCCTGATCTCGATAATGGCCTGCTTAATATCAGCGCCTTCTCCCGTAATTTCTTTTTTTATCTGGGTGTAGAGGTTGGGGTCGCGATCATCTTTAATGCCAAGGGATTGTGTGAGATTTGCCTGCGGATCGG
>JBBQSI010000358.1:0-4066 GCA_038213975.1 Chitinophagales bacterium | reverse complement strand
TAGCTTTTAAAAAGGGTTTTTAAGGGCTGACTAAATAGAATCTGCTGCCGGGTCCGCATCTAACTTTTCTTTGTCATTGGATTGACAACAAATAAGGAAAAATGAAAGGGCAAATAAGCATAATAATTTTGATTCCATATTCAACAGGTTTAAAAACATTTATTACCTCCAGGGGAAAAAAGTAACCCTTGCGTATAATCATATTTTCGTTGTATATCGAAAAAAAATTGACTTAAAACAAAAGCTCAGGAGAGGGAGATGTCCTGGAAATTCCTTTCTATTATTTTTTTTATTTGCCTGTCATGCCGAAGTACGTGGACGATCGCATGTTCCATGATCTGTTCTATATCATAATATTGTCCCCGGGAAGTTTTCATTTTTTTTGAATCATCAAACTCCTCGAGTTCGGCATCGGCAATGTCATCGAAGATTTTTCTAGTGAAGGAAATGACTCCATCCAGGTCATTGCAAAAATTTTCAATCGAGGAATGCAATTTTTTTGCGGGCCTTTCTAAAACTTCGTTTCGAATATTATTAACGTAAATGGCGTAAGCGTAGCCGCTGTTTACTACGTGCGCCAGGATTGTTCGCAACGACCTGCAATTTTCATCGGGCGTTTGGGCATCTGTGATCATAGATAGTTCAGCATCCGGAATTTTTGAAAGAGTGCTTTGCAGATCTTTCATACATTTTTCATAAATATCAATTAGCGCATTTACCGCTCCCTTTTGACCGTTGGTAACCATCTTCGTGAATTAAGTTGTGAAGTTACCATTGGCTTTAGCCGAACAGGAAAGTTTTGGCAAATTTCTCCAGCGTGCTACAAAGTACTCTCGCACGAAAAACTTCAAATCAATCAGCACCCAGGAAATCACAGGTGAAAGCAAAGTAAAAACCAAGAATAAGTCAATGCCTGTAGTACAAAAGGAGAAGAGCAAATTTTTAAAGGCGGAGATGTGGGTGCTGGAAAGAAAACCAGTCGCCCGAAAAAAATAAGCAGAAACTTCATCATTGCGCACAAGAGATAGGCTGTTTGTATATCTCATGCTATTTTGCACCCTGACTCAAAATTATGACGATTTTCCAAAGTGTTTGCCCGGTATGCAGCAGTGATGCAACAGCTTTTGCAATCAAGGCGAAGGACTATACTGTTTCAGGCGAGGAATTTGAAATCTGGGAATGCAGCCAATGCACAGTAAGGTTTACGCAAAATATCCCCGATGCAAATTCTATTGGCCATTACTATCGATCTGAACAATACATTTCTCATTCCGATAATACTGAAGGGTTAGTGGGTACGCTCTACTATGCAGTGCGTACTCAAACCCTCAGGCAAAAAAAAGAACTTGTAAAAAAATTTACGAAACTTAAATCCGGGACCCTGCTGGATATTGGAGCAGGCGTAGGAGCCTTTGCAGGTGTGATGAAAGAAAATGATTGGCAGGTTACCGCTCTTGAACCGGATGCAAAGGCAAGGGAAACGGCACTTAGCAAGTACGATCAGCAACTTCAAGATACAAGCGAGTTGTTCGACTTACCGGAAAACAGGTTTGATGCGGTAACTATGTGGCACGTACTGGAACATGTGCATGACCTGGATGGTTACGCAAAGAAAATTCACTCGCTGTTGAAATCAGCTGGCAAGCTCTTTATTGCCGTTCCAAATTATACGAGTGGAGATGCAAAAAAATACCAGCAATATTGGGCGGCATATGACGTACCGAGACACCTTTACCACTTTTCGCCGGCATCAATGAAAACTCTTCTCACCAGGCACGGCTTCAAGTTAGTTAACATGAAACCGATGTGGTTTGACAGCTTTTACGTCAGTATGCTAAGTGAAAAATATAAAAGAGGAAATCTCGCAATGCTACCAGCCATTACATCAGGAGTAATTTCAAATCTTAAGGCTTTTAGCCATACGGAAAAATGTAGTTCGGTCATTTACATTGCCGGGAAATAATCTAATTATTCATCGTGATCTCAAAAAGCTTCGGCCAATATTTTCCTGTAATGAAAACTTTATTTGCGGCACTATCATAGGCGATACCATTTAAAACCGCGCCTTCTCTTACGACCGCATTTGGAGCGTATTGCTTTAAGAGGCCAGTCAAGTTCATTATACCAACAACATGGCCATTGCTCGTATCTACTTTCACAATCTCATTGGTATACCACCGGTTAGCATACACATAGCCATTGATATATTCCAGTTCGTTCAGGCTATCGAGTTGCCCGCGATTATCCGCGACCGTTAGCACTTTCTGTGTCCGCATTTCATTTGAAGAGGAGTCAGGCAACACGTAATATAATCTTGATGAACCGTCACTGATGATGAGGTTGTGTCCATCATTGGTGATGCCCCAGCCTTCGCTGCTCCAGTTATAAGTCTTTACCGGGTGTTTGATATCACCTTTATTGTACACGAAGATCTTGTGATTTTGCCAGGTGAGCTGGTATATCTTATCCTTAAAAATGGTGACGCCTTCTCCAAAAACATCCGGGTCAGGGATGAGGTATTCCTGTTCCAGGCTACCTGACTTTACGTCCACGATACGCAGACGCGATTCTTTTGGTTCGCCTGTGCCTTCATACAATTTGCCCTCATGATATTCCAGTCCCTGGGTAAATGCGCCAGGGTCGTGTGGGTACACATTATCGATCGTGTAAGTGATAGGTTGCGGCACCGGTAGGTTCAAGGGCTGCGTGGATGGCAATGAGGGATCTATATCTGGCGTGTCTCCGTTACCACAACTAAGCAAAGTAAGAATAATGAATAAGTAAAAAAAAATCTTCAAGCTATATAGATTGTACAGGGTGTAAAAGTAATACAGGACGGCAGGTTCGCCGCAAACGCGATCTGTAAATTTTGGTAAAAAAAGAGTCCGCACAACAACGACAATCGAAATTTTCAATCTGTGCAGGGACTATATTCAATGCATTTTGATTTTCAGAATTAATTCCCTTTATTTGTGGCCTGAACCTCTGTACACAGCCTGGTGAGCCCCTTCACCATTCCCCCGCAAAGGTTTTTTTATTTCCCTTTCCATTTATCCCATGCAATTTTAATTGTAATCGGCCTATGTAATTCCGTAACTATTCATTTTTAAAGATAAAAATGGATATAAACCGGATTGCATGAAATTGTTGTTTACTTATTTATTTGTGCTGGTTTGCCAGTTCAGCTTTTCGCAGCGCTGCGGTACTTACGAGTATCATGAGGCACAGGCAGCCGGTATCAAACACCTTCAAACCCCGCTCACTTTACAGCCGGGAAGGGATACTCTTTCGAACGAAGTGATCGTGGTTCCGGTAGTTGTACACGTTTTGTATCATAACAGCGCAGAAAATATCAGCGACGAACAAATACTTTCTCAAGTTGCTTCTCTCAATAACGATTTTCGGCGCCGGAATGCAGACGCAGAAAATACGCCCATTCCCTTTCAAAAATTTGCAGCGGACGTGAATATCGTTTTCTGCCTGGCGAAAGTCGATCCTAATGGCAGGAACACTTCTGGCATTATAAGAAAATATTCCAAAGACGAATTCTGGCTCTCCGATGATGAAATGAAATTTAGCAGCAAGGGGGGCGACAATGCCTGGGATGCGAGCCGCTACCTGAACATCTGGGTTTGCAACCTTTTTGGGCGCACGCTGGGGTACGGTGTTTTCCCGGGCGGGCCACCTGAGCGGGATGGCCTGGTGATACAGTACAATGTTTTCGGCACTACCGGAAATCTAAAGACAAGTTTCAACAAAGGCCGGACAACTACACACGAAGTAGGGCACTGGCTTGGCCTGAAGCATATCTGGGGCGACGCGAGCTGTGGCGATGATGGAGTAGATGACACGCCACCGCAGCAAACCAGCAACCTATATTGTCCCAAATTTCCTCATACCTCCCTTTGCTCACGGGATACCAATGGCGATATGTTCATGAACTATATGGACTTTACAGATGATGCTTGTATGAACTTATTCACGCAGGGACAAAAGAAAATTATGCGGTCACAATTTGCGACCGGCCGGCCGAGAAATTTGATGTTGCAAGGAAATCTTTGCGATA
>JBBQSI010000357.1:0-4087 GCA_038213975.1 Chitinophagales bacterium | reverse complement strand
TAAAGATCAACATAGGTAAATAACAAAAAGAGCTTTTAGACAAATGCAAATTATGAAGTGCTCTCTTTTAACTTGAAGTGGCTGCACTTTTAACACTCTTTAAAACGATGTTTGAGTAAGTATTGCATCAGCCATCGCTTGTGAAATCGACATTTTTGATGAACTTATTAAATTTTTTTTCCTAATGACGAAGATTGAAAAATGGTTTGTAGCGGTGTACTTCCTCTTTGTCCTTTCGATCCAATTGAACGCGCAAAGCCGCCATAGCCAGCAAACAAAATATCCGTCTTATAACGGACTAATAATGGCAGGCTACCAGGGCTGGTTCAGGGCCGAAGGTGATGGCTCCAAAGCAAAAAGGGTGGCGTATGGAAACGAAGAAAAAAGCGGGATAGATATGTGGCCGGATGTGAGTGAGTATGAAAAAACATATGAAACCCCTTTTAAACTTGCCAATGGTGATAAAGCCCACTTTTTTAGTTCGTACGATAAAAGCACTGTTGATCTGCATTTTAAATGGATGCAACAGTACGGTGTTGACGGCGTATTTATGCAACGTTTTTTTAGCAATGCCCGAAGTCGTGATACTGTCTCTTCCATCATTTTAAAAAACGCTTTTGAAGCCGCCTCGAAACATGGTCGTGCTATCGCTGTGATGTACGACCTGTCGGGGCTGAAGGGCTCAGGCGAAGATTGTTCCGCGCTTATCGAAGACTGGAAGTACCTCGTGGACCAATTGAAAGTTACCAACCAGGCCGGCCAGAAAACTTACCTGCATCACAATGCCCGTCCCCTCGTAGCAATCTGGGGGATTGGCTTTCCTGATCGTCCTTACAACATCCGCAACATTGGCCTGGAGCGGTTCATTGATTTTCTGAAAAATGATCCGGTTTATGGAAATTGCGCTGTAATGTTGGGTGTACCTACCTTTTGGCGTCAGTTAATAGCAGATAGTAATCCCGATCCTTACCTGCACGAGATCATTAAAATGGGTGATATCGTGTTGCCCTGGACTGTTCAGCGTTATTCGCCGCTGCTGCACAACGATATGGACCGTTTTCGGGACAATACGCTTGCAGACATGCGGTGGTGCCGGGAAAACAAAGTTGATTATGTGCCCTGCGTCTATCCCGGGTTTAGCTGGCACAACCTCAGCCGGTACGAATTTCCGGATGATGTAAAGCCGGTCGGTTCCATTCCAAGGCAAGGGGGGCGGTTTTATTGGCAAATGATATCCACAGCACTGAATGCGGGCGCATCTATGTTGTATGTGGCCATGTTTGACGAGGTGAATGAAGCCACCGCTATTTTTAAAGGTACCGATACGCCGCCGGTGAGCGCTGTCACTTCGTTCATCAACATGGATGGCAAACCTTCAGATCATTATTTATGGTTGACCGGGGAAGCGGCAAAAATGCTGCGGAAAGAAAAGCCGCTTGCATTGAAGATGCCCGAGCGCAACTAGCGCGAAGCATTTATTTAAAAGCAAGAGACTAATCAGTAGAAAAGTTTGATCTTTTAGATTAGAAAAAGAGACATTGCATACAACCCAACATTAATGCCTTATAGTTTTTAATACTGAAATCAAGCATGAAGACAAGTTTACTATTACCCATCTTTTTGTTCTGTTGCACATTTATAGCATCTGCGCAAAACGAAATGGATAATAAGAAGGGTAAGCCCAATTTATTGTTCATCATCACCGACCAGCTACGCTACGATGCATTAAGCATAGCGGGAAACAAAGTTTTAAAGACGCCTAACTTAGACAGGTTAGCTAAACAGGGAGCCTATTTTAGAAAGGCGTATACACCTATGGCTGTTTGCGCACCGGCAAGAGCCGCAATAATGACGGGCCGGACGGTGGAAAATACGGGTGTTTTGAACAATTACGTGGCTGATACAGCAACAAGGGCATCCGGTGCAATGCCGCAAAAAACATTCGATGAAATTTTAGCAGCGAATGGTTACTGGGTAGAGTATTACGGAAAATACCATTCTCCTGCCTTTCATAACGAAGTGTATAGAAACCCTGAAAAAAAGACAAGTACAGGCGAGCCTATAATGGGACAGGGTATGCGGCAACACTATGTAGATTATCTAGCTGAACATGTACCCATGCAGCCATTAGAAGAGGGGGAGTACTGCGATCATTATTCCGGCCGTGGGTATACACCTAACCCGCTTGACAAGCGCTTCAACAGCAACGCCAATAGCGATGCAAAATTTATTCAACCGGATTTTCATGGAAGGCTAAACATACCCGCCGATCATTCTATTACGGCGATGCACGCAAAGGAAACAATAGCTGCCCTGGAACGGTTAAAAGACAAGCCTTTTAGCATCACTTGCTCCTTTCATTTCCCACATGCGCCAATGCTTCCCACAGCACCTTACTACCAAATGTATCCTCCGGACAGGATTCCTGTTCCAAAAAGTTTGAAGGATGAAATGACCAACTCGCCTTACAGGGCAGCAAATGGTAGAAATGATAATCCTGAATATGCTGATCCCGAAAAGATCAAATACATGATTTCTGATTATTACGGGCTGGTGAAAGAAGTAGATGATTGGATGGGTAAAATTTTGGATAAGCTGGATGAATTGGGCATAGCCGGTAATACAATGGTTATTTTTACAAGTGATCATGGTGAAATGTTAGGTGCCCATGGCCTTCGGGAGAAGAACGTTTTTTACGAAGAATCGTCAAGGGTGCCATTGATGATACGACTTCCGGGAGCTATAAAAAGGAACACGATTGTCGATCATTATGTAACAAACATCGATTTGTTCCCGACCATTTTTGATTACATGGGCTTTGAAAAACAACCAACTGATGGAAAGAGTTTACGAGATGTAATTGAAAAGAAACCCGAGAGGCCCGGGTATATAGTAACAGAATGGAACTTCAGGGGAGATTCAGAACCAAATTACATGATTGTAAAAGGAGGTTGGAAAATGTTCATTCCGCAAACACCTTCTTCCAAAGTAATTGACGTGTTATATAATTTGAAAGAAGACCCTTGTGAGATGAATAACCTGATAGGGAACAACCCTGACCGGGCAAAGTACGCAACCAAAGTAGAGGAGCTAAAATCTGACTTGATCCAATGGTTAAAAGATCATGACTCGAAATTTGTTGACAGTGTGTCCAAGAGAAAAATAATTAAACATGCACTTTCGCAGTAAATAGTCCTGTCTTGGTCTTCATATCTTTACATTTGTTTTCAACATGATACTCTTTAGAAACGCTTTGATATTTCCCAGGATCGCGAAACCTAAGATCAGCACAATGACTTTCAAATTTATCGTTGGTAAATTCCTGGATAATTAAATTTTCTTTACGGGGATAGGGAGTTCCGGACGCGGCATATAGCCCCGATCAATAATGTCTGTAAAACCCAACAAAGCACCCCAATGATAAAAGGCATCACTCCAGGTGTCGGCTTCACCGCCACGCCCATTGTCGGCATGGTAATTCTCGCACACATGACGCTCTCCCAGCCATGTTTTTAATAGCAGGTTTTTGGATTTGTCAACCATGTCTTTTTTGGCATCATGCAAGTCATAATTTCTCATGCCCAGGTACACCAGGAAATTTAACGGTGCCCAAATGCGGCCTCTCCAGTAATGGTTGTCTTTGTACCCGGTGTCATTCCTCGCAATGGAGGGCATGATATATTCGCCCCAAAATTCTTTCGGATTATAAAAATGTTCTTTCATCATTCTGGTGGCCTGGCTTTGAGTAGCCACTTTTGCCAGCAGGGGATAGAATAAGGTGGGCGATAAACGGTAGCTCGATTTACCCGTTACCAGGTCTTTGTTCAGGAAAAGTCCAAACTGGTCATCCCACATGGTGGCCAGCTTTTTCGAATACTTCTCTGCCCGTTGCGTTAATTCTTTTGCATCATCCGTTTTATCCAAAACCGTAGCTATTTCGGCAAGGCTGCGGCAGTCGGCAATGTATAGGCTCATCAAACCTACGTCCGCCAGCAGCATACGATGGTTTATAGAATCAAACTCAGCTCCGTCCCACATGGGCGAGTTATCCATCCCCGATTCCCATTTGGCGGCCTTCATACTACCG
>JBBQSI010000356.1:0-4103 GCA_038213975.1 Chitinophagales bacterium | reverse complement strand
ATAGATATGGCGTTCGAGTGCTGTAAAGTTCCAGGCGCTTCCTTTGTCAAAGTAAGGTTTCGCCCAGGTCATGAAAGCTTTTTTTTCCCATCTTTCTGTGGCGTCTGTACCGGTGAAAATGGCATCTTCGCAGTAAAAATTAAAATAGCTTTTAAAGTCCGCACTTGCCGCTGCCATGTTAAAGGAATCCAGCATAGCGTTGATTTCTTTCTTCGCGGAAACTGTATCGAACCCCGGGGCACCTCCAGGTTGCTCACCTGGATTACAGGCAATAAAAAATACCTGGATTATGAACGCTGTGAAAATGAATTTTGAAGCCATGTATTTAGTTTGTCCAAAAGTTTTAAGTCTCATTCACTATTTTCCAGCCACTTGTTATCTCCTTATTGTCAAAATAATCAGGCTAAAGATATTTTTATTTTAGAGTCTGCCTAAAATTGGATTTTATAAATGGTAAATAATTCCTGGCTAAGAAGTCATTTTAAAGCATACACAAGTTTGGGGATTACCTTTTTGCATTCGTAGTTCTACGATAGTCAGCGGTAATTTCAGTAGTGATCAATTAGGGTAATGATTCTCTTGTGATGCACGCCAGGCGAACCTACTTTTGTCTCAGAAGTTGATTGATGTTTAACAAACATTAATCGAAATATCCAAATCCACTGAAAAAGCCAGCATCCAAGCATCCAGTAAAAGACTAATCTGATATCAGTCAACTTCTATTTTTTTTCCTGTTCCTTGTAAAACCAACTGGCCTTAAAAGCCAACATCCATTATCCTGGCAGAAGCCTACCCCAAAACCAAAAATTATTAAAGTCTGCAGCAATGCGGGCTTTTTTATTTTTATATCAACAAACCTAAGTGCAAATTGTCGTGTAGGATTTAGATAAAAAACAGGCGTAATATCAAATCAGTGAAACAATACGGATGGTGGAACTCCTACAGGCCTGTCTTTATCTTTCCCCCAGGAAAGCCTGAAATCTGTTCGTGGATCTTTAAGATATAACCTGATGGGATGTAATCCTTTTGCCAGTTTCACAGTGCCTTGGACGGCGCCGATTATCCCGTGATAGTCATTATCAATTACGAGCGCCTCATGCAGCTTTAGTATTGACTGGGCGCCATTCTCCATAAGAAAAGTGTATGATCCATCTGCAGGGATTTCTATAAAACCCTCAAGCAGGAAAATATTGCCTTTTGATGAACGGTCTGTTTGGAAGCCATTAACAATTTTGGAACTCACCGGTTCCTGGGAAGATACATCCGGAATCCAGGGAGCCGATGCATAAAAGCTTTTACAAAGTAACCCTGGTGCTTTGGCACCAATTATTGAAGGCATAAAGACATCATCATACGTTCTCGGTGCCGACGTATCAGCCATTCGTTGAGTGAGGGCCAGCGTTTTCATCTCTCGTTGAATCTTTTCCATCCCCGCATTGCCTGACATGTTAATAGCTTCCTGCGGATCTTTTACGATATCATATATTTCAAAATTGTCTTCAGCAGATTGAATATCGTAACGCACTCCTACGGTGTCGCCTATTCGAACTACCTGCATCTGCTGTCTCTTTCTATCCCTGTGCGCAGGCACGAATTCTTCGAAGGATGGTGTTGTCTGGTTCTGAAAATATTCTATATAGATGCGGCTGTTTTCGCCGTTGCCCTTTCCTGTAAGGGAAGGCAGGAGGGATGTGCCATCTGTCCTGGCAGGTGCTGGTGTGCCGGCTGCGTCTGTGAATGTTGCAAGCCAGTCGTATGAGACAGATGGCCTGCTAGTTTGCTGCCCTGCTGCAATTTTACCCGGCCACCAGGCGATTGTCGGCATGCGGATGCCGGCTTCCCAGCAATCACGTTTTATCCCATCGAAAGGGCCAAAGCTGTTGAAAAATTCCGGTGTGATGTTTTCAAATAAATAAGATTCGATAGAAGGGCCATTGTCTGAGGTGAAGACGACTAATGTGTTTTTGTCAATGTTCAAATCCTTCAGTAATTGAACAAGGTCTCCAATCTCTGTATCAATTCTTCTTACGGATGTTGCATAGCGCTTGTATACATCTGGCCAGGGCTTTTCCGCGGTTGCGGGATCCTTATCATCGTCATATGTAGCGGTGTCATAGTCCGGAAACACATACGAATCAGGCTTGCCGCCGGCAGTGTTAATAAACTTCCCATCCTTTCCCAGCCATTGTACACCACCTTGCCGGCCGCCCCCGTCCGGGTAAGCCATGGCGGGTAATTCCAGCACAGCGTGAGGTGTTTCATACGCCAGGTACATGAAGAAGGGTTTTTTCCCACTATTACTTTTTTCGAAGTCTGTGATCCAATGTTTGGCCGCAGCCGTCCACAAGTCTGCCGTATAACAGTGATCCAGCTTCTCAGTAATGTTGGTTCTGTTTTCATACACCTCTTTTTTTCCACGATACAATCCCTCCTTTGGGTAATGTTCATGCCCATCTACATGGCGTATGTAACCAAAGAAATAGTCAAAGCCCCTGTTAAGTGGATGCGCAGGCCAGCGGTCGCCGTTTTTATCCCAACGGTTATCACCCTGCAATCCCCATTTTCCGATGGCTGCAGTTTTATAACCTAATGCTTTAAGAGTTGAAGGCATGGTGTAATTATCATCCAGCGCCTTATCAAATTGATTGTCCCTCACATTTGCGTGTCCCTGGCTGAGGCCTGATAAAATGGATGCTCTTGAAGGAGCACAAACCGGCGCTGCGCAATAATGTTGCGTGAGCATGGCGCCTCCGCGGGCGAGTTCATCAATTTTGGGAGTTGCCATCCACGGCTCACTGCGATCATTATTTGCTTTCCGCTGATTTTGAAAAAAGACACCTATGTCTCCATATCCCAAATCATCCGTGAGAATGAAAATGATATTGGGTTGTTTTTGTGAGTTTTCCTGTGCAGAAGCTAATGCTGAGAAAAATAAAAGCACACAAACCAATAGCCTTTGCATGTGAGGTCTGTAGCATTGCGGGTCAATCATAATATCTATTTTTTCTGCAGAGAAAATCGGGAAGGAGTGCTTTCGCAGCATATTGGTCGGAGCCTGGATTTTATCTTAAAAATTTCAGCAGAATCAACGGTGATTTTTGGGATGTTTGCAGAAATTGTCCCACCGGAATCCGCATTCATTTCGCCGGCATCCAGTGAGCAACCGGAAAAAATCAGTATCACAAAGAATATGGATAGCGTTTTAGACATTGTCGACTTTAAGTCTTGACAAACAAAATTAAAAGTGATTGAGATTAATCACTACAGTTACTTCTTTAGTTGCAGGCATATTAATTATTCAAGTTAGCCAAAGCTTTCTCTTTTTACAAAAATGAGCGCGCTGTAATCTGTAACTGGTAGTGTTGAATGCAGAAATTTTCAAAAGCCTTTTGCGTTATTTACCTGGGGACAGTTTCCGTAAATTATTTCACCATGATGTCTGAAGGTTGCTTATCGCTTACGCATCGGAAACCAAGATTGTCAGAGGCGCTCTTCACCTCTCCCTTGCCTCTGCTACCGGGACGATACCTGATGCAATACTGATCACTGCAGAGGAATGATCCGCCGCGTTGAACGCGCTTTACAGTGCCCGGCTCATCGGGATCATAACTGTCCCCAGGGCCCCGGGGATCATTTTTCTGACTTTTTTCATAGTAGTCAGGACGATAAAAATCACTGCACCATTCCCAAACATTTCCATCCATATCATACAATCCAAACGGATTTTGCGGGAATGCTTTTACTGGTGCTAACCCGATAAATCCATCTTCGCCGGTGTTCTGACCGGGAAAATTACCCTGGTAAATATTTGCCACCCATTTTCCGCCCGGCTTCAATTCATTTCCCCAATAATATTTTTGGGCTGAGTGGTTACCACGTGCGGCAAACTCCCATTCGGCTTCGGTAGGTAACCTTTTGCCCGCCCATTTCGCATAAGCTGCCGCATCCTCGTAACTCACCTGCACTACCGGAAAATTTTCTTTGTTCAAGATGTTTGAAGAGGGTCCGGTTGGGTGCTGCCAATTGGCCCCGGGGACATATCGCCACCATTGCAAAGGATTGTCTAGACTTACGGCTTGGGTGGGGGGTGTAAAAACGGCGGA
>JBBQSI010000355.1:0-4110 GCA_038213975.1 Chitinophagales bacterium | reverse complement strand
TTTCTTTCGCCGGTTCAAATTTCAACCTTCTTTTCCTATAAAAAATTGCTGGGAGATTTTAGCAGCATTTACGAACTGCAGGCTATTCCGGCCTGGGATATCATTACGATCAAAAAAATATTGCCGTTTATAACGGTAACGGCTAATGTAAATTTAAGAAGTTCATTACAGGAGCGCCTTAAAGGCGGAGATCAATCCGTGATGTTGCGCCTGGCCACGATTTTGGAAAAGTCCCGTGGCTACCGGCTGGACGCCTCAACTGCCAATAACTTTTATCCTGGCAACCCGGCAAAAATGTTGCTTCGTTATAAATATCAATTTAAAAACCTGTTGCAATATGGATTTACCGCGGAGAAAGATGCCGGCGAACAGTTTTTTCGGGGGGCGCAGCGGCAAGGCTTTGATTTTTATTCGGCACATTTTTTTGCGAGGCAAATTGGTATCATCAAGACGATCGCGGTTGGTGACTTTTCAGTAAATATGGGCCAGGGATTAACAATGTGGCAGAGCCTGGCGTTCAAAAAAAGTGTTGATATTTCCAGTATCAAACGACAGGCTGAAATACTGAGGCCCTATAATTCTGCTAACGAAATTTTATTCAACCGCGGAGCAGGTATCACTTTGCAAAAGAAAGGATGGCAAATAACAGCATTCGCCAGTTTTAGGAAGATTGACGCAAACCTTGTGCTTGATACATTGAATGCTGAAGCCTTCGTGTCATCCCTGCAAACTTCCGGCTATCACCGCACCAGGGGTGAAGTAGCAGATAAAAATGCACAAAGACAATTCACGGTCGGCGGAAATCTCTCGTGGTCAAATCCCAGGTTTTCAGCCGGCTTAAACGCCGTTCATTATAATTTTCAGAAAGACATTCAACGTACTAATGTCTTGTATAATCGCTTCGCCATTGCCGGCAGGAGCGCAGGCAACTACAGCATCGATTATGGTTACACGTTTTCGAACATGCATCTTTTTGGCGAAGCAGCAGTAAATGAAAACTTTGACAAAGCTTTTCTCAATGGTTTACTTATAAACGTTGATGCCCGTGTGACGATGAGTTTTCTTTATCGTAATATTTCCCGCGGCTACCAGGCACTGTACGGAAACGCATTTACGGAGAATACCTACCCTGTAAATGAATCCGGACTTTATTCCGGCATCAGCATTACTCCGCTGGACTTTCTACGAATAGATGCCTACGCTGATTTTTACAAATTCCCCTGGATTAAATACCGGGTAGATGCGCCTTCTAACGGCCAGGAGTACCTGCTACAGGCCACGTATTTCCCGAGCAAGCGGTTGGAGTGGTACGTCCGTTTTAAAACCGAAAGCAAAGCAATCAATTTCAATCCGCAAGAACTTCCCTTGAATCCTGTGATAAAAAGGCCAAAACAAAATATGCGTAGCCAGGTAAGGTATAAATTCAATAGGAATTTCACCTCACGTAGCCGGGTGGAGTTGCTTTGGTTCGATCGAAAATCCGCAAGCAGCGAACGAGGCTACCTTGTTTTTTCTGACATAATATTTAAGCCACTTTTGAAACCCTACTCCGGAAATATCCGCTTGCAATATTTTCATACGGACAGTTATAGTAGCCGGCTTTATGCATACGAAAATGATGTGTTATACAGCTATTCCATACCTGTATTTTTTGATAAAGGATTTCGCTGGTATGTAAACATAAATTACGATATCACCAGGCAGTTAACCATCTGGTTAAAAATCTCACAAACAATTTACTCGGAAAAAGATCATATTGGTAGCGGGTTAGATTTTATTAATAATAACAAAAGATCGGAAGTGAAACTGCAGGCGATCTATCGCTTTTGATTTGTTGCCCTATTTCTTTTTCTCAACCGAAGAATTAAAATGAGGGAGGCAATCAGCGCGAAACAGCCAATTATAAAAAAGGAAGAGTTTGATCGTTGTCTTTCTCTTTTGGGTTCTGGGATTTTTAGAAGCTGATTGGCTGTAATATTTGTCAACACCTGCTTTTCCCCACCAGTCCACCTAACAATCACGCTGTCAATCATAGTAGAATTTCCCAGCCCAAAATGCAGAATCACTGAATTCTGTGACAAATGACTTGAGCTGCCGCCGTCCACTTCGCGCATCATTCTTTTTTTACCAGCCACAATTTCAACCCTGGAGCCAAGGCCATGCATTTCTGCCTGAACACCTTCCAAAGATATTTTTATCCAGTTTCCATTTGCAGAATCGTTTCGGTAAAGTTTGGTAATGGAAGGCACAGGGTAACTGAGTTGCGCTATCTGGTTTATCACCAAAAGGTCAAGATCACCATCGTTATCATAATCAAAAGTGACAGAGCCACGCCCTATCCCATAATCAGCCAGCCCATATGCCCTTGATTTTTCTATGAATGCCTTACCGGTATTCTCAAAATAAAAATTTCCCATCGGTACACAGTTGGGATTTAAATCTCCATTTGCAACAAACAGATCCACGTCACCGTCGTGATCGAAATCGGCAAAGTTTACGCCCCAGCTAATAGTGAATATATCCATGCCCATCTCTTTCGCTTTATTTATAAAAGGCTTCCCTGGCCCCTGGTTTACCAAGAAATAATTGAATCCAATATTGGTAAAAAAATAATCCATTAAGCCATCGTTGTTGTAGTCTCCAACAGCTGTGCTCATTGCATTTATTTTGAGATCCATATTGTCGGGAACGGCTACATCAGTAAAACTTTCTTTTGGGAAATTATTTTGTAAGAGCAGGTTCGGCGTTCTCTTGTAACCAAAATCATGATTGATTATGATATCCTGGTCGCCGTCATTATCAAAATCTGTGAAAACTCCCCCAAAACCAAAGCCCCGGAAATCAAGTCGATATTCTTTGTAAGCATTTCTGAATTTTTTTCCCTTCTCGTTTATGAGTAAATATCCTTTTGCTATCTGGTTAGCGCCCACCACTGTTGCATCATTTATTACACTTAATTTTCCCTGGAATTCATTAAAATAGTTTCCAATGTAAGCATCCGGCCATCCATCGCCATTGATGTCACCAAAACTAACACCGGTACTAAAGGAGTATAACTGGTCCATTCCATACTCTTGAGTGGCACCGCGAAAAGTGCCATTTCCATTATTAAGAAAAAATAGATTTATTTCCCGTGGAATTACCTGTATCGAATCCTTTGTTGTAATTGTCGTAATGAGCAAATCAACAAACCCGTCCCGGTTCACATCGGCACCTGCGGCACCCTGAGTCACATATTTTTTGGTGAGGGTTAAGCCACTCTTTGCATATACATTGGTAAACGTACCGTTACCATTGTTTTTATACAAAACATCTTCATTCATTCCCCCGGTGATAAAAATGTCTTCGAGTCCATCATTATTAAAATCTATCACACAGGCGCCACCGCCAAACATCCCTTCATATACTTTGAAAGCGTGGTGAATGCCGGCTTGCTCCGTAACATCAGTAAACGGCATTTGTGCCATACTGTTATTTAAGAAAAAATATAGAAAAATAAGCAGTGCACAGGTACGGGCTCAGTATTTGGAATGAAATATCATGCAGTTTTTAAATTTCCTCAAAAGATTTTATTGTTTGTCCCACAACTCACAAATTGATCCCACAAAGGCACAGGGCACAGGGCACAAGGCACAAGGAGCAAGGGACAAAGGCACAAGTTTAACTATCTTTTTTCCACCTCAGGTTATTCACATTTTTCCCGATTTCTTTTCCTTTTTGTAAACCGGCATCATTATCCTGGGGCGTGTGTATTCCACCAAAAAAACGTGAATCCGCTGTTTCTTCTGCAACTTCCCAGAATGATTTGTAATGCCGTACTACGTAATCGGCATTGCGGATATCGTCCCTTTTTCTACCCGCATGGGCGCTGTCTGTAAAGGAGAATTTGTTGCCGTAGAGATCGGTCAAAACGGTGGCTGCCGCCGCCGCTTGTATTGCATGGCCTGAAGGAAAAGACGGGAAGGGCGGGTCTGGCCAGAAGGAATGCCAGGAAGGATCAATGTATTTTGGGATGAATGTATTAGGCCGTTCAGTAAATAAATTAAACTTCCATTTCCAGCAATCGCGAAAGGCATCAGCTACAGCCATGCCAACCCTTGCAAAGGTTTC
>JBBQSI010000354.1:0-4128 GCA_038213975.1 Chitinophagales bacterium | reverse complement strand
TGTTAAGGGGTGCTTTGGGAATGGGCTCGGGCTCAGGCAAAGCTTTATTGCATGAGGTGATTACCATCAAACAGACAAATCCGGCCAGGCAGGCAAAACTTGACTTTACGTTTAAAAGATTCTTTGTCATGATCGCTAGTTGACAGGGTGACAGATTAAAAGATATTGTAACCGACACTTACATAATACAAACCACCAATAGTGGCATTCCCGAAGCCATTCCTATAATATTCATTGAGCAGGTTGGTAGCTCCAACTTTTAAAAGAACGCGGGGAGCAGGGAATTTGTAACTCACCTGGGCATCCAGTGTATGATAAGCAGGAACGATACCGTTTGCAAAGTCTCCCTGGTACTTTACATCATCCTGCCAACGATAACTCACATTGAAACCTACGCGGTTCTCAGGACCAAAACCGGTATTACCAAAACTTGCTCCAAATCTCCATTTCGGTGCATTGAAGCTGGCGATGAATCCCGGTGGCACCTTATCAAGGTTGTCAGAAGATGCATTTACACCGAGCGTAAAGTGCGCAGGGAGTGCGTAGGTGATTCCAAGCCCAAAACCATAGGTAGTCACATCTGAAGCTACATTGGTCGGAATAGAAAAAATTGTAGCTTTCGACGGATCGCTTAGGTTGGCTCTAGCCGTTGCCGGATCTTCAAACACTGTGCGGTCGTTATTTACGGCTTGGGCGGCCAGGAAGCGGGAAATGAAATTCGTGTAAATGCCGTAATAACCATACAAGTCTATCAGCATTTTCTTATTAATCAGTAATCCCTTGTATCCAGCTTCAAAGGAGTTAACTGTTTCGGCCTTAAACTTTGGGAAATCCACTCTTTGTGGATTACCGGAAAACAGGTTGCCATCAACTGCGTAAATTGGATTTGAATTGAAGTTGTAATAATCCGCAAAACTTTTATTTCCCCCAATCAGGGCGACACCGCCGCCTACACGAAGATGTATATATTGTTGCTGGGTGCTTCCGAATCTGTAAGCCGTTTGATAGGTAAGGCGAATGTTATTGTCTTCGGCCACTTTTATTACTGCTGAAATTCGCGGAGTAAATTTTCCATCGAAATTTTCATTTTTGTCATATCTCGCGGACGCAATTATGTTTATGCGTTCATTGAATATTTTTTTTGAGATCTGCAAATAGGCACCATATTCATTGATCTTAATTGGGCCGGTACTGTCTGCGAAAAGTGTGCCCTCGGAGTTGAGCACATATTGTTTAAAGTTGCCGCCTATCAGGATTTCTGCAAAAGAGCCCGTGGCTTCGGAAAGATTGTACTGCGCCTCTACATTATACAGGTCCGTTTTATCAACAAACAGTCCCCCACCCCGGGAGATCGGGATGCTGCGGACGCTGTCGAAAATTTGCCTGAACCTGTTTGAGCCTGGTTCCGGCCGGCCGATATCCGCCACCGCTCGTGCTGCATTGTGCGCATCAATATCAGATTTTCCGGCGAGCTTGGCAGTGAGGAAGGCTACGCCATATTGTGCATACCAGCCCGTACTGCCACCACTTGGCTTCCAGCCTTCATTAAATAGGCGGGTGGCAACAGTTGCGTTGTAGGAATCTCCGGCATTTTCCTGCGTAGTAAAAGCTCGCACAAACCAATTTTTATCAACCAGTTCCACCTTGTACTGAGCAATTTTTAAATTCAACAAGGAATACCTGTCGCTGCCCGTATACACAGTGCTACCAGTTCCCAGGAACCCTTCAGCATTGAGAGATAGCGTCTGCGTGAGTTTATACCCAAAGCCTGCATAAATTTTTCCGTTAACGGTATTGGGATTTACAATATTCTTTTCAGTATAGCCGGTACGGGATACCGGTATTGATTGCGGAAGCGAATTAATGTATGGTGCATAAAATGGAGCCCGTGCTCCCAAAGGAACCAACACATTGGATTTCAAGTCAACGGTTGTTTCATCACCATAAATATTGATACCGTCATAATTTGGATCCGTTTCCCGCGTGCCCGGCTTGACGGTGCCAGTTGTACCGAGGCGATCGTAATTGCGATAATCGTCGGCCAGCCAGTCTTTAGCCTGCACCAATTCACCCCCAATTTTAAAAGCGAACCTGCTACCTATTTTTTTCGCCCAGCGAAGCGCCCAGTTATAATATGGAGAAACATCCCGCTCTCTTTTATCCACGTGCATTACGCCTGTCTTCACCTGGAATGAGAGTCCCTGGTATTTAAAAGGGTCCTTACTGGTAATCACCAACGCTCCGTTTTGTCCTCCCGGACCATATAAAGCCGAGGAAGCACCGGGCAACAACTCGACGCTTTCCACATCAAGTTCTGATAATCCTACTACGCTGCCTACAGAGAAATTTAATCCGGGCGCCTGGTTGTCCATGCCATCAACGATTTGGTTAAGCCGCAGATTTCCGCTGCTATTAAATCCGCGGGTACTGGGTGTAGCAAAAGTCAGCGAGGAAGTCACCACATCCACACCTTTTAATTTTCCAATAATATCATAATAAGAAACAGAAGCACTGTTGCGGATATTCGCAGAACTGATACGCTCAATCGTTACAGGGCTTTCTAAAATTTTTGAAGGCGTCCGTGTTGCAGACACCACCACCTCCTGCCCGAGCGTACTCGCGGGCGTCAATGTAATTGCTGTCACTTTGGAGGAAGAGCCGACATTTATTTCCTGTAAATCGAAACCCACTGATGTTATGACGAGCGTGAGGGGGAAGGCGTCATTTGTTTGCAGCCGAAAGCCACCTTTATCATCAGTGTAGGTGCCCGCCACACCGCCCTTTACAGTGACTGAAGCCGCGGGGACGGCTTCTCCGGTTGCAGCATTTTTTACCGAACCAGTAACTTGTGATGTTTGGCAGTTGCCGTCGACAGAGAAAAAAATGAACGCAGGCAAGCACCAAAAAATGGTAATCAGTTTGCGCATGGGGATTAATTTGAGAGTTATTCCACGGCAAAGTAAGATTTGCATACAAATTCGAGGGTTTTTTTTGATGCACGGCAGAAACTATTTCTTAAAACTGACCACCCGACAGTTTAACTGAGATCATTCAGCGCTACTTTAGCTGAATGAATAAAATGAATTTCGCAGATCAGTCCAACTTCTACCGGGGAAAAGTTCGGGATGTATACACAATCAGTGACCAATGGCTCGTGATGGTTGCGAGCAACCGCATCTCAGCATTTGATGTAATCTTACCGGAACCGATTCCTTACAAAGGCCAGGTGCTAAACCAGGTGTCGGCAAAAATGCTTTCAGCCACCCGGGAAATCTGCCCAAACTGGCTACTGGACACCCCTGCTCCTAACGTTTCCGTGGGATTGAAATGTGAGCCATTCAAAGTGGAGATCGTCGTGCGTGGCAACCTAACCGGTCATGCCTGGCGCATGTACGACTCAGGCAAAAGAATGCTTTGTGGTGTGACCTTGCCAGATGAGATGAAAGAAAACGATTTTTTCCCGACACCGATCATCACGCCCTCTACAAAAGCGGACGAAGGACATGATGAAGATATCAGCCGTGATGAAATAATCCGGCGGGGGCTGGTCTCAGAAAAAGATTACCAAGTCCTGGAAGAATATGCTCAGCAGCTGTTTGCAAAAGGGAAAGAACTGGCGGAACAGCGCGGGTTAATTTTGGTGGACCCAAAATATGAGTTTGGAAAAAAAGATGATACCATATACCTCATTGATGAAATACATACGCCTGACAGTTCCCGATATTTTTATGCCGAAGGCTTTAAAGAAAGGCAACAGGCCGGCAAGCGCCAGAAACAATTAAGCAAGGAGTTCGTACGGGAGTGGCTGATAGAAAATAATTTCATGGGGAAGGAGGGTCAGCAGGTACCGCAAATGCGGGCTGAATGGATAGCGACTATCCGCGACCGGTATATAGAACTTTATGAAACGCTGACGGGTGAACATTTTAAACCCGAGGAACTATCGTACGAAGAAACGGTAAGCAAAATTGAATCCTCGCTGGCGCAACTTACGGCAGCTTAATTCTTATTCGTGCTGTAGGGATATAGCTTTCCGGCGAGTTCTAAAATTTGCCTCACTTCTTTTCGCAAAAATCACAGCCGGCTTGCAAGTGCCCCAAAAAGAGAATATTTCAAACTGAATGTCCA
>JBBQSI010000353.1:0-4165 GCA_038213975.1 Chitinophagales bacterium | reverse complement strand
CACTGATCACATGTTGGCCAATCAGCATGTCTGCATTCCGACCGCTGATAAGAGAAAGATAAAGTAGAGAATCGGCGTGCCTGGATATTTGGCTTGGGCTCCCAGGGAAGAGAATAACCGGGATATCGCAATTGGCTTTCAGGAAACGCACACAATCATCAAGGAAATCGGATGTGACCAAACTGCCACCCGCCAAAAAATAATCCACGCCTGAAGTCACAGAAAGATTTACGAGTTCTGTGAGTTTGCCATCGTCAACTTTATCGGGATCAATAAGTACTGCAAAAGATTTTTTGCCTGAAGCTTTTTTTTCACAGAGCGAGGAATAAATACCTTTTGACTTCATGTACGTTGTTGTATGCAAAAATGTCAAATTTTTCTTTCTTATAAAAATTAAGTATCAGCAAATTATGTATTAATTCATTAACGACTGCTCATCTGCCGCCTAGCTCCAATGATGTAAATTTGAGTATGGTGAATGTTTTAAACGAAATAACATTTAAAACAGCAAGGAGTGGAGGAAAAGGCGGTCAAAATGTAAATAAGGTGGAAACCATGGTGGAAGGTTGGTTTAACATTCCATCATCCCAAATCCTGAATGATAAGGAAAAAGCGGTTTTGCTGGAAAAACTTGCTAACAAACTCACCTCTGATGGCTCCCTGCACATTCGCAGTCAGACTGAGAGATCACAACTTGGTAACAAAGAGCAGGTGATTTTAAAAATGCTGATGGTCATCAATAACTCTCTGATCAAGCGCAAAAAACGCAAACCCACGAAGCCTACAAAAGCCTCAAAAATCAAAAAACAAAAATCGAAAACGCAAAGATCTCTTGTTAAGCAAACACGGAAGAAAATTAAAAAAGGAGGTGACGAACCTTAATGTTACCTGCTATAAACTACTTTTATCAAATTAATTTTGACGTTTTAATCAAGACGATTTGAGTAGTATAAAGAAGCTGGCGGGACAAACTATGTGGTACGGCGTTAGTTCTATTGTTGCCCGTTTTTTGTTTTACCTGCTCACACCATATCTCACGCTCACGTTGAGTACTACAGGTTACGGTGAGATGAACATCCTCTATGCAGCTATTCCTTTTCTCAACGTCATTTTCACTTATGGCCTGGAGACGGCGTATTTCCGCTTTGTAACGAAGGAACCTTCCAATAAAAATATTTTCAACACGGCAATGATATCCATCGTCTTCAGTACGGTAATATTTACCGTGTTACTGATACTTGTAAAGAACGACATTGCCTATGTCCTCAGGTTGGAGAATTACCCGGAATTTATAACGTATGCGGCGCTGATCATTGCATTTGATACGTTGTCTGCGCTTCCATTTGCCAAGCTGAGACTGGAGCAACGACCACGTAAATACGCCATGATACGTGTGTTGACCATTTTGATCCAGATTTTTTTTACTTACTTTTTCTTATCCATCTGCCCAAGGCTTGCTGCTTCAGCTCCAAATGGATTTATCGCCACTTTTTTTGATCCGGCTTATGGCGTCGGCTATGTAATAATTGCGAATATGATCGCCTCGCTGTTCGCACTTATCATGTTGCAAAAAGAATTTCTCTCTTTCGAGATGAAGTTTGACCGGAAGCTTTGGGGTACAATGATGCTTTACTCCCTGCCGTTGATCATCGTTGGCTTTGGCGGCATGGTAAACGAAGTGTTTGACCGCATCATGCTAACGTGGCTCGCACCCGTGAGCAATGTGGCCGCAGCAAAAGAACAGGTGGCTATATATTCTGGCTGCTACAAGCTGTCTATTCTGATCACACTTTTTATCCAGGCCTTCCGGATGGGCGCCGAGCCTTTCTTTTTTCGACAGGCAGGCGAGCAAAGTCCGCAGCGTGTGTATGCACGCGTGATGAAATTTTTTGTGATCACCATATCGCTGATGTTTCTTGTCGTCTCACTGTATCTCGATATTTGGAAATACTTTTTAAGTAAAGAAATTTACTGGACGGGTCTTAAAGTAGTACCGATCCTGTTGTTAGCCAACATGTTTTTAGGCATCTATTACAACTTATCTATCTGGTACAAAATCACTAACCGCACACTCACGGGTGCTTATATTACCCTCATCGGTGCAGCTATTACACTACTTATTAATTACATATTCATTCCGGTAGCAGGCTACATGGCCTGTGCGTGGGCCACGTTTTTCTGCTATGGCAGCATGATGGTGATTTCATATGCATGGGGCCAGCGTATCTATCCGATACCTTATGCCTGGAAAAAGCTTTTGGCCTACATGGTAATTGTGGTAGTGATATATTTCATTCACCGGGCGGTCGGTTATTTCGTCTCTTCTCATGCCGTCAATTTTACGGTAGCAACTATATTGCTGATGCTTTTCGCCTGGTTTATCTTACAGGTGGAAAGAAAAGAATTTCAGCGCCTGCCGGTAGTCGGTAAATATTTACGTCCACGATAGTTTTAAAAAATTTGCTGGAAAGATATTTCCTATGCTGAAAAGATTTCTGAAACGTATGCTGTCGCCATTATTGGAACGCCTTGCGGCCAATGCCTCGTCGCCGGACAGGGACGCTGTACACAAATCTTTGACTGATCTTCTTAAGAATTTGAAGAAAGAAAATGGTAGAAGAGGTGTACGCATAGATGCCGATCTCGCGAAAGAATCCTTTATCATTTTTAGCGACCACCATAAAGGCAATCGAGACCCGAGTGATGATTTCGCTTTTTGTGAAAAAAACTATGTGGCAGCCCTGGATTATTATTATTCGAAGTTATTTCATTACATCAACCTGGGTGATAGTGAAGAGCTTTGGAAATATAAGCCAGGGGAGGTAATTGAGAAAAACGTTCACTGCCTGCAGGCTGAAGCCCTTTTCGAGGAATTGGGAAAGTACACGCGGACATTTGGTAACCACGACCTCGTGTGGAAGGATAAGCTGGAAGTTGACAAATGGTTCAAAGGAATTTTTCAGCTACCCCTGCCGGTGTATGAAGGTGTGTTGATCAGGTCCAATGTCGAAAACCAGCCTTTGTTTATTTTCTTAACCCACGGTCACCAGGGAGACAAGATGAGTGATAACAATGCATTGACTACCTGGTTGGTAAGTCATGTCTGGCGGCCGTTTCAGCGATATCTCGAGATAAATGTAAACACACCGGCGAAAGATTTTACCCTGAGAGATAAACATAACCTCCTGATGTACGAGTGGAGCAGTAGACGATGGGATAATATTTTATTGATCACCGGCCATACACACAAGCCGGTTTTTGCAGCCGGGCTTTATTCTGACCATCCCAATAACACTATCAACGAAGAGAAGATTGAAAGAAGTTCAGAAAAAACAAAACGGCGGCCTACCTACTTCAACAGCGGGTGTTGTTGCTACAACGACGGTGATATTACGGGCATTGAAATAGGCGATGGAAAAATCAGCCTGGTAAAATGGCATTGGAACAACGAAAAATCAGAGCGGATCTTGCTGGAAGAGACCACCTTGAAAGAACTAGTGAAGTCACTCTAAGTTTTTGAAAGAACTTGTGAAGTCGCTCTAAGTTTTTGAGAGGCTTACTGCAATCAGTCATCATCATCATCATCATCATCTTTTTCTCCGGATGTTTTAAGAAATGCGGCTCGTCTTGGAGCCGGTACTACTGCATCCATTCCTTTTATGCCTTTCCAAAGTACCTCGGTAAAGTCGAGGTCATTAATAGCATCTTCTTTTGAAAAATTAAAAGCGGCGCTCCTTTGTGAAAGCTCATTATTCTCCACATTTACTTTAGTTAAGTCTACGCGGGCCGGTAGATGAGCAAACCCGGTGGTGTCTGCCGTGGCCGTAAAACACCTCCACATAGGTGTGGCGGCAGCATCATACTGGCTCATGGGCGGCAAGCCGAGTATCAGTTCCATGGTTCGTAGCATGCCGGAGGTTGTGTATGGCGTGTGATCTATGAATTTTCTTTTTACAAAGGGACCAGCCAGGTAAGCTGTAGTGCGATGAGCATCCACATGGTCGGGACCGTTCTGCGCATCGTCTTCCACAATAAAAACCACACTTTCTTTCCACACCGGGCTCTGGCTGAGATATTCCACAAAAAGCCCGACTGCCAGGTCATTGTCTGCTGCATGGGCAAAGGGAGTTGGGCGGCCAACTACCAGTCCTTCCGTGTGATCGTT
>JBBQSI010000352.1:0-4168 GCA_038213975.1 Chitinophagales bacterium | reverse complement strand
AAGGAGTCGCGCATGCAGGAATGATTTGCGACTAATCTAGTCGCTTTTTATTTTTTCCTATTTAATTCTCCCCTCGATTTTGGAGAGATCGCGTCGCCAGAGTTGACCCCACTGTTAATCAGGCAAACACTTTCAACCCGTGGCCTAATCAGTGATTGCGTATGCAATGTTTGTAAAAGTGCCGTCTGCCAGTATATAATCTGTACCGCCGGTGATGCTAATGAGGCTTCCGTAAAACTTCCCGCTGACTGTACCTCTTTTGCCCTCGGTGACATTCCCGGTAATTGTGACGACGCCATTTTCCCTTAGCAAATCAGTAGTGGCACTATTACCCTGCATTTCGCTCGCCGTAAAAAAAGCTTCCGGGCTTTCGTTGCTTTCATCGTGGTCGGTGGCAGGGTCATCTTCGTTAAATACTGCGACGCGGAAGTCTTTGGCCGTGATGGCATTTTCGTACGAACTGCTTTCAGCAACGGTAATGATTAAACGCAGGCTGCCATCATACGAAAGCCCTGTAATGTCCAGCCGTTGTTCCCCGGAGCCACCCACCTGGGAAAGCCGGGCATTTATGATATTGAATTTCACCAACCGTCCACTAACCCTGGCCGAAAGTTCCGGTGTAGCCTCGGTGGAGACGATTGATTGTTGACAGGCATAAAGTGCCATGATGCTAAAAAGGGAAAAGAGAAACTTTTTCATCGTAGTTAATTGAATGCAGGGTTCCTGAAAAATGCAGGTTTAGGAGGGATATTAGACTCACGCTGGTATAAGCAAGGAGTTACATAGAATTTCAGAAAAGTTCCAGGGAGTTAGCAGCAGGAATGAGATAAGTCATATCGCATTCAGCAACAAAATAAGACTTACTGCTGAAATTTACAACTAACGTGCGTTTCCGGCGCGAAGAATTTTCCGGCATTCGCCATCGCCGGATAGACAAAAATGCCTGTTAAAGTCTTCCTTTGAAAATGATTAAAGTGATGCTTTTGAAACTTTACAATCATCGAAAATTATGCTGAATCTTTTATTAGCTCACCCCACAGAACCTGAAATATGCCAAGCGTAATTAAATTTCTTCCGACGTAGTTTGAAAAAGGAGTATTACTTTAGTAATATATTCTGCTGAAAGATCCCCGCCTCTCTATAAGGAAACAACAACTCACTTTTCAACTCCTAACTCTGGTCGTATGCGATTTAGACTTCTTGCAGGTAGTATAATTTTGACTGCCTTGCTCGTTAATTTTTTTATTGCTTCCTGTACCGGTTCTTCCAAAGAAGATAAAGGAAAGGCAACAACTGATTCCCATCAAATACAAGCAGGAGTGATTATCCTGACGGATGGCGATCCCACAACAGGCGAATTAACCTTGAAGGATGATAACGGACGTCCCGCTCACACTTTTAAGGTGGACCACGGGCAGAAGATAAAATGGATCCTGCGGGGTAATAACCCAAACGTTAGGCAAATAGTTGATATCACGCTGAAAGATATGGAAGGAAACACGGAAATATTTTCGGGTAAGCCTGAGCGGGACGGTAATTCCAACAACTGGAAGGCAACAGTTAGGAATGATGCATTTGGTGAGAATGAGTACTATAATATAATATGGCTGGACAAAGATGGAGTTCAAAGAATTTACGATCCGTTGATCCAGGTCAGACCAAGGCCGACGACAACGCAGTAACCCCATACCCTTGAGGTCCTGTACGGAATTATTTCACTTCAGCTCTGACAATTTGAAAAGTTTATTTACAACCAGCAGTTGCAGAATCTATTACGAACACCTGATGAAAAATAGTTCAAATTTATACACTCCCAAAACCGTTAATGATGATTGACACTATCTATAGCTTCAAAACAGTTTTTTCAATTTTTATGGTAAGCTGGCTGATATGTTCATGCGCACCTGCCAAATTAATAGATGAGGTTGATAAAAGAAAAAGTACACTGGTGATCAGGATCAGGATGAGTAATCCGGTAAGCCACAAACTCACTATGTTTGACGAGTACGGCCGATACGCTTCAACATTTGTTGTATGGTCCGGGCAATACATAAAGTGGAATATCCAGGATTCAGACATAAAATCTTTTACTGATATAAAAAAGAAAGCTCCCGTGGACTCAACTATCACAGATTCTACAAAGACCATCTATTTTGAAAAGCCGGCGAAGTTATCCGGGGCAAAAGATTGGAAAGGAAAAGTGAAGGAGACAACGGTAGAACTGGAGGAAGAGTACTTTATCCTGTGGCAAGATAAAAATGGGGTAACTCACACCTACGACCCCTTTATACAAGTAAGACCACAATAATGCTTGCCGTTTCATCCTTAGCAAGAATTTTTCGAAGATTATTGATTCTTTTTTTTTATTTCCTGGTAGTACAATGTTACGCCCAGGATCAAAAGCTTGCCGATAGTCTTACGAAGATCTACCAGGAAAACAGCCTGTCAGATACTGCGAAACTTGAATTGCTGAGCCAACTTTCTTACAACGAAGTAAACAACTATAACCTAGCGTTGCGTTTTGCGGAAGAACTGATTGTCCTGGCTAAAGAATACAAGAACGAAAAATATTTGTTTGATGGCTATTTCCAAAAAGGCAATAAAAAGAGACTGCTCGGCGACTACCAGGAAGCGCTGGAAGCGTTTTTCAAAAGCGCTGACGTTGCAAAGAAATTACCTGCGAAATCGATGGAGGGAAGCGCCTACGGTGCTATTGGAGATGTATATAGTCTTGTTGGAAACTTTCGCAACGCGATGGAATATTACGCAAAAGCAATTCCTATTCTCCGCGAATCAACCGATTCAATTGCTTTAGGGTCTTGCATCTTAAACGCCGGTGAAGCATTTCGGAAAAATAAAGCGTATGATTCAGCACTGGTTTATTCTTTAGAAGCAGAAAAAATATTTGAAGCAAGGAATCACCCTAACGGTAAGGCATACGCGCTTGGCAACATGGGAATGGTGTACGCCATTTTAAGGAAAAATACACTCGCCCAAAAAAATATGAACGAGGCGATTACTATGTTGGAAAAGTGGGAAGACTACTACCCAATTTGTGATTATCTCATATCCATGAGTGATATTTATCTGCAGGAAGGGGACGCACAGACTTCACTGGATTATGCAAAAGAAAGCCTGGCCCTGGCAAAAAAATATAATCTCAAAGAGCAAATCAGCGCCGCGAACCTACAACTTTCGAAGCTGTACGAAGAAGCAGGAATGCCTGCAGAAGCTTTCAATTTTTATAAAACACACATCAAATACCGTGACAGCCTGACTAGCCTGAAAACCATTCAACGAATGGCTGATCTCCGTTTCAATTTCGAAGTATCAAAAAAACAAGCGGAAGTCAACCTGTTAAACAAGCAAAAAAAAATACAACGGATTTTACTGATCATAGCATTAGTAGTCCTCGGCATTATCATTTTCTTAATCTCAGTTCTCTTCAAAAACTATCGCCAAAAGCAAAAAGCTTTCACCCTATTGAGTAAAGAAAAAGCCGTCACGGAAAAACAACGCGATCAAACCAATAAAGCGCTGGAGGAATTAAAGCGAACACAGGCCCATCTTATACAATCTGAAAAGATGGCATCGCTTGGAGAGCTAACTGCCGGCATTGCGCATGAAATTCAAAACCCGCTCAACTTCGTGAATAACTTCTCAGAATTGAATTCCGATCTCATCACCGAGTTGCAGGAAGAAAATAAGAAAGGAAACGCCGAAGCAGTACAGTCATTATCAGAAGAATTATTTAAGAATGCAGAAAAGATCAACGTGCATGGAAAAAGAGCGGATTCTATCGTCAAAGGCATGTTGCAACATAGCCGGACCGGGGCACCGGAGAAAAAGCTTACAGACATTAATGCACTTATTGACGAGTATTTCAGGCTGGCGTTTCATGGATTAAGGGCAAAGGATAAATCTTTTAATGCAGCTATGGTCACGGCGTTCGATCCGAAAGCAGGACATCTCAATATAGTACCACAGGAAATTTCCCGGGTGATACTCAACCTTGTAAACAACGCCTTCTACGCCTGTACTGAGCGGAGCCGAAGTGCCGTTTCAGAAAAAAATAAAACAGCGTCAGGAGATTATAGCCCATGCGTAACCGTTAGCACGAATAGATCCGGAAATACGGTGACTATCTCGGTAAAAGACAATGGCAGCG
>JBBQSI010000351.1:0-4175 GCA_038213975.1 Chitinophagales bacterium | reverse complement strand
TTACATTATTGTAATGCTTCTTGTAAATGGACGTTATACTTCTATGCCGTTTGGAGAATTCCCTGAGATTTTGGGTAAGTAGCGACTGGATTTCGCTCACTGGCAAAGCCAGTATTTTCTCAATCAGTATCTCTGCCCTTTTTTCACCGTTGAAAAAGTAACGGGCTATCACTCGTTTATTGTCGGGGGAGATGATGGTTCCCTTCCGTTTTACATTCAGCTTCATTCTCTGTAATAAATATTTCCTGGTTATTGGAGTAAATTCTCACCGGCACTTAAATTCTTCAGGCTTCATTTCTGGTAAAGTCGGTACTGGACCTTACCACTTGCCTGTTACCTAAATACTTGTTTCATAAAACATGTTTTTCTACTAATTATTGCAAAAAATTCCCGCAAAAATTTCTTTATTATTACCTGGAACTTTGAAAAGTATTTCCCGAAGATTTACTGAAAGTATAAAAAAAATCAAGGTGTGCCGGTGACAACTGAAATTTTTGCCAATGATTTGTCTCTCCGGTAGCAAACTAAAAAGGTTCACCGGAAATCGATGAACCTTTCAATTGAATTATACCAGCATGAAGTTAAATGACATTTTTTATCGAAAAGTCGTTTGCTACCACCACGGCATCAGCCTTTACAATGAGGTTGTCATGCAGGTAATAATCATGTACCACAAGGCGGGCAATGAGATGGCTTAGCGTAGATTCTGCTCCCTGGTTGAGATTGGCCCCGCTCTCCTCCAGTCCGTCAAAACAACCGCCGGTAGAGGAGTTATAAATGAGGCAGCGCAGATGATTTTCGCCAAGGAACCAGTTATAAGCCTTTTTCAGTTTATCTGCATAGTCTTCATCTCCGAAAGAAGAATAAAAGCGGTCCAGCGCCAGCATGGTGTATGCCACATCAATCGGCTGCTCACCATACACACCGCATTCCTTTCCTTTATGCAGCCAGCCTTTGTTTGAAATGACCTTAATACAGTTTCCCCCGAACATTTTGGATAATAGAAAATCAAAACTTTCCTTCGCGATCGTACGATAATTTTCTTTTCCCGTGAATTGGGCCGCGATTAACATAGCTTCAGGTAAAGCGCTATTGGCGTAAGTGAGGTATGGCTCAAACCAATTCCAATCCCTTTCGCTGTGCGCCCGGTACATACCCGACAGATGCGTTGCCATCTTGTTGAAAAACGGCAGAAAATTAGCTGACTTATCGACTTTTTGAAAATAGCACAAGCCCTTCATGGTAAAAGCAATAGCTCGGGGTGAATCCAGCCTGCTGATCCATCCGTAAGATTTTCGAATAATCCGGGATGCCTTGTCAACAAAAGTGGTTGGGAAATATTTATCAAGACTTACAAGATAGCCCAGCGCCCATATAGCCCGCCCGTTGGAGTCAGCAAGGTTTACAAGCTGGTTTTCGTTGCTTACTGTGCCATCGTAGTGTTTGTAGTTGATAAAGCTGCCGTCCTTTAACTGGCAACTTTCAAGAAAATTGAGGTAAGTTTCTACCAGTTTTAACTGCTCTGGGTCTGCACTTTGATGATAAAGCATCGTTGCTACCAGTAATGCCCTGGCGTTGTCGTCCAGTGTATAACCTGAGGAGGGATCAGGCACCTGGTATTTCGCAAACTGCACCATCCCGGTTTCGGTGGTCATATTTTTCATGTGGGTAATGTCCAACTTCGGCAAGCGATACTGCAATCTAAAATCATCGCTGCTCAGTTCCTTGATGACAGTCAAATATTTATTTGCTACGTTCTCCCACGCAGTACCTGATATTGACTGAAGCGCCCGCCAGCCATAATCTTCCCGCAACTTATCATCATCAAGAAATGTAAATAACTGTTCCCGGAGTGAGGCGGGGTCTTCAAAACCAAAAAGTAATCCTGCTCCATTTTCCAACAATTCTTTCGCGTGCGGAATAGGTGTGGACACCATAGCACATCCTGCGCTCATAGCATACGAAAATGTCCCGCTGACGGCCTGCCCCGGATCCTTGGAAGTAAAAAGATAAATATCAGTAGCCTGTAAATATTCAAGCAACTCCTCCAGGGACAAATATTTATTGATAAATTTTACATTGTCTTGCAGGGAATGTTTCGCAACCAGCGCCCCCAACTCTTCCCGGTATTCTTCTCCCCGATCTTTCAGCACTTCAGGATGCGTTCTGCCCAGTATGAGGAAAATAACCTCCGGGTATTTCTTCACTATAGCAGGTAGTGCTTCCAAAGAGGTTTCGATATTCTTATTTCGACTTATCAATCCAAAGGTGCTTAATACAGTTCTCCCGGCCAGCCCATATTTATTTTTCAGTTCTTCTTTGTCATGGTGCGATACTAAGTGGGTGCCATGTGCTATCACCTCTATTTTATCTGCGGGGATATCATAGTAACGCTGAAGAATAGACGAAGAAAGTTTCGTCATGACGATGACTTTCGAAATGCCATTTACCAGGTCGATCACTTTGTGACGAAATGCACTATCCGGGTTGGGTAGAACGGTGTGCATCACGATTAAGACCGGTTTCTTAATGTTATGCAACATATTCAAAAACTCATCCTGGTACTGATCCGGGAACAAGCCGAATTCATGTTGCACCACCAGGGCTCTTGCACTGAAGTCCCCGTTTATTTTCTCCACAAATTGTTTGTAGCAACGTGGCATACAAGAGTGAAAAACAAAGTCAACTTCCCGGGGATATGGTCTTCGTTCATTTTCTTTATCAATTGCTGCAATAGATACTTCCAGGGAATCCGCGAAGACCTTCTTCATTGCATTGAGGAGATCTTGTGAAAATGTTGCGATACCACACTCACGTGGTGGATAAGTCGTCATCATCCAAACCTTGTCCGGGGCTCTTTCAGCCGAATGTGTGAGTTGCTTTATGTTTCCAGCTTTCAATCGGTTAGTAGTCTGGGTGATTGTAGCCCTCAGGTCTTTGGACCGGGTACTTACAGGGCGTGATTTTTCTTTTTGTAGAAAATGATCCTCAAGGGTTGTCATAATAAAAAAATTTTAAGATACGTGTCTACAAATCGACACGATCGTGTGAATTAGCTTTCGATAAAAAAACTGAATCAGTAAAATCTCTTATACAGGTAATCCGGCGAATACAGCACCATTAAGAACCGGTGTGCCAGTGAAACCCTGGTTTCACAGACATCAAATACTTCAGGGGTCAGTTAATGGTTACAGACTTCAGCTACCGATGTTATTCAACTGTGATGCCAAAAAAAGTTACAGATATACGATGGGACTGGGTTTACTTCCGTAGCTGCTGAAAATTGAATATAGTTAAACATATCCTAACTCAATAAAAAATTTATATTTGGTTCATGCACGCCTAAACGTGAGTGATATGAGAAAGAAGAATCTTGTTCCGCTGGTGCTTGTCACCAGTTTATTTTTTTTATGGGCACTCACGTCAAACCTTATCCCAACACTAATTCCGCACCTCAAAAAGGCATGCAGGCTTACAGATTTCCAGTCTGCGTTCATAGATTCTGCCTATTGGATTGCCTACTTTCTTATTGCACTGCCCGCAGGCTTTGTTACTAAAAAATTCGGTTATAAAAAGGCAATCATTGCCGGCTTATTCATAGCGGCCACCGGCACTTTTCTTTTTTATCCTGCTGCTGATCAACGCTCTTTTGGATTTTTCCTGGCTGCACTTTTTGTCGTAGCCAGTGGAATGACCTTTTTGGAAACGGCCGCAAATCCTTATATGACGTTGCTTGGTCCGCCGGAAACAGCCTCCCAGCGGTTGAATTTTGCCCAGGCTTTTAATGGGCTTGGGGCTTTTATTGCTGCTTATTATTTGAGCAGAGTTATATTGAGTGGAAAAGAGATCAGCGATGATATGCTGTCCCAAATGGAGCCTGCGGCAGCAATCGCCCTTCTCAGCGCAGAAGCGAAAAGCGTTCAGACACCCTATATGATCATTGGGCTTGTGCTGATAGTGGTTGCTATTGTCTTTATCCTGGTCAAATTCCCTCCACTAAAATCGGAAGATTCTATAGAAACGAGCGAATCTCCCGAGGGGATTCTTAAACACAAGCAAGTGTCCTGGGGTATTGCCGCACAATTTTTTTACGTCGGTGCACAAGTTTGTATCTCTAGCTTTTTCATTCGCTACTCGAAAGTGGCAGCAGGATTACAGGAACTGGATGCAGCAAG
>JBBQSI010000350.1:0-4175 GCA_038213975.1 Chitinophagales bacterium | reverse complement strand
AAGCAATGAGGCAAGATTATGACTTCAAGGTGCAGTACTTGATAATTAATACGTTCTTTAATTTTCTTAAAAATATCTTGCTTTCCATTGCTATGGTGATGAAGCCAGGAAACGTCCCGCAAGAAATCAGGAAAAATTACGACTGGCTGGATATAAAACTAGGAAACTAACAACGACCCATAAAATTCTCAATGTATTTTCTTCAAGTATCAAGTACAAGTTCAAGCATTCCCTATGTGCTGATATTTGGTACCATCGGCATGTTTGCAATGGCCATCACGCTGGTGTCTATTGTAGTTTTTCATCAAAGGCGTGTTATCAAATTCAACAAGCAATTACAAAAACTTGAAGAAGAAAAGCAACAGCTGTTGTTGAAAGCGTCGATCCGTTTCCAGGAAGAGGAACGCCAGCGTATCGCCGCCGACCTTCACGATGATGCAGGGCCACTACTCGCAACTGCGCGGCTTTATCTCAATGAAAATCTTATCCACCAAGAGCCCGCTGTGCAGCTTCAGTCAATCTTCAGTGCAAAGCAAATAATTGATGATAGTATACAACTCATCCGCAACATCTCTCATAGCCTGATGCCGCCCACGCTTAAGAACTTTGGCCTGGAGTCTGCGGTAAAAGATCTTTTCGAAAAAATCAATGGATCCGGCGTTATAAATGCGAGCGCACGCTTTCACGACAACCGGGAAAGATTGAAAGAAGAACAGGAACTGTTAGTATTCCGCGTCATACAGGAGCTAGTAACTAATATCATCAAACATAGCCATGCTGGCTTCATTCATCTCACACAGAATGTGCAGGGGAATTTTTCATACTTTCGTATCCATCACGATGGAAAGGGCATCGTACAGTCTGACTTTGAGAAATTCAACAGTGATTCTACGGGTCTTGGCCTCAAAAATATCGAGAGCCGGATAAAAGTCCTTAGAGGTTCCATAGCTTTTGATATTGATAGCACGCACACATATTATAAGGTAACAATCGAAGTCCCCAGAGAACCCCACAAGTGAATTGCCTGAAATATGCGCTTTAATTTTGTTGAACCAATGTTCTAGAAAAAATGGAAGTAATCAAAGTAGCCATCGCCGACGATCATAAAATTTTCCGGAAGGGGGTGATACTATCGCTTCGTCAATACAGCAACATCACCTTTGTATTGGAGGCCGAGAATGGCGAAGAACTAATTGAAAGCCTGAATACGATTACGCCCGATGTGATTCTGATGGACCTGAAGATGCCGCTGAAAGATGGCATCGAGTCCACCAAACATATCAATAAACATTTCCCGCACATTCGCATCTTAATTCTAACAATGTATGAAGACGAACGATTCGTGGGCCACCTAATGGATAGCGGCGCTAATGGCTATTTGCTAAAAAGTACAGAACCTGAAGAAATCAAGCAGGGAATTGTAGATGTAATGCGGACGGGATTTTATCTGAATAATTTTGTGAACCGAGTTCTTATCAAGAAAAATTATGCACGGCAAAAATTTAATCCGAATCTAAACAGCGAAATTACGATCAGCGATCGGGAGAAGGAAGTGTTGAACTTGGTTTGCATGGAATTTACAGCCCAGGAGATCGCTAAAAAAATGGATATAAGCGCCAGGACAGTGGAGGCTATCAAGGATAGGCTAATGGAGCGCTTTGGCGTAAAAAATTCTGTCGGCCTGGTGTTTTTTGCGATGAAAAATTCGCTTATTGATTAGGTCTTTCCAAGTCGGCTCAGTTAAATTTTCATGTCCGGCACATCGCCTTTCACGACGAGATTTCCTGCCGTTTTACTTTTTATTTCGTCAACGCTGACCCCCGGGGCTTTTTCCATTAATTCGAACCCGTCCTCACTTATTTGCAAGACAGCCAGGTCGGTTACAATTTTCCGTACACAGTTTACACCTGTAAGCGGCAAGGTGCATCTACGGAGAACTTTTGATTCGCCTTTCGGATTTGTATGCATCATTGCGACAATGATGTTCTGCGCACTTGCCACCAGGTCCATGGCACCGCCCATCCCTTTTACCATTTTACCGGGTATCTTCCAGTTAGCGATGTCTCCGTATTCGCTGACTTCCATGGCACCAAGTACTGTGAGATCTACTTTACCCGCCCTTATCATTCCAAAACTAACTGCACTATCAAAAAAAGCAGCCCCCGGTAAGGTCGTGATTGTTTGTTTCCCTGCGTTGATAAGATCAGGATCTTCATCACCGTCGAAAGGAAACGGGCCCATGCCAAGAAGGCCGTTCTCCGATTGGAGAGTTACCTGTATACCCGACGGAATATAATTGGCCACGAGAGTCGGGATTCCGATCCCGAGATTGACATAATAGCCATCCTTAAGTTCCTGGGCAATTCTTTTCGCGATATCATTTTTAGTGAGCATTTCTATTTAGCTTTTGGCATTACTGTGCGTTGCTCGATCCTTTTCTCGTAATTAGTGCCAGCAAAAATCCGGTGTATGTATATCCCAGGCGTATGAATTTCATTTGGGTCCAACTGCCCCGGTTCTACCAGTTCTTCCACCTCAGCAATTGTAATCTTGCCAGCCATTGCCATTAATGGGTTGAAGTTCCGGGCGGTTGCATGAAATACGAGGTTGCCGGAGGTATCGCCTTTCCAGGCTTTAACCAGGGCAAAGTCAGCATCAAAAGCGTATTCCAGCAAATAGCTTTTCCCATTAAATTCCCTTATTTCTTTGCCCTCAGCTATCTCTGTTCCAACACCGGCCGGTGTAAACACTGCCGGCATTCCGTAGCCTGCTGCCATACATCTGGTGGCCAATGTTCCCTGCGGTATCAATTCTACCTCGAGCTCTCCACTTAACAGTTGCCGCTCGAATTCAGCATTTTCCCCAACGTAGGATGAGATCATTTTTTTGACCTGCCTTTGCTGCAGCAATAGCCCAATACCAAAATCGTCTACGCCGGCATTGTTGGAGATGCATGTAAGATCCTTGCTGCCCCTCTTTACCAAAGCCGCAATACAATTTTCCGGAATGCCGCATAAACCAAAACCACCGAGCATAATGGTGGCGCCATCCTTTATACCAGATATTGCCTCGTCGGCGCTACTGTAGACCTTTTGCATTCTTTAGGAATTTGCTTCGTAATGAATCTTGCTTCATTCTATCATATCTTTTTTGCAAGGTAGGTACATTATCCCTTTGTTGTTGTGTATAAAGACTATCAAAGACTACCCGAAAAAGATCAGGCCGGTTCAGATACCAGGCATAACTTTTATCATACTCCGCCTTGTTTATTCCATGAATCCTGTACACTTCACTTGTAAGTCGCACAGCGGTGGCAGCTACGCTTACGCTTGAATCTTTTTTATTAAGTTCAGTCGCTAAAGTTTGAGCCGTTACAACATCCCACATAATGTCGGCCATCTTCTGTTGCTGGATAATATCGTCCGGCACTTGGTACCTGGAAGTACAGGACAGTACAAAAAGTGACAAAAAAAGAAGTGAATATTTTATGATGTTATTTAAACGCATCCTTATATTGGCTGGCATTGCTGACATCCAGTTTTTGTAAAAACTCCAGCGCCCGCAATTTTTCCTGTGGCGCAGCTTTTGAGAAAATCCTTATAAGTTCCTGGCTTTTAGCCTGCATGATAATCTGCAAAATCATTGTATTGGGATTGTCAACATTATAGGTGTTAAGGGAATTGAGCAAATTTAATATCTGAGTCCTGGCATTTATTTCTTCATCATACAATTTGTCAAGCCCGAGGCGATGATATCCATAAATAAAATCATGAACAATAGTATAGCGGCTGTTCATTAAATTTTCTGCTAACCAGTACCTGTTCCGTGTACCATCGAAAGCTTTCCAGCCGCTGATATTTCTGCCCGCTGGTGCATTGTTCATTATGTTTTCTGCTTTCTGAAAATACACATTGCCTCCCCTTGGCGAAAAAGAATCATAGTCGAATCCCAGGATCAAATTCACATAATAGGCTATGACGGCTGTAAGATTTGAAACAAGTGGATCTGGACCTGCTACACGGGCATCATTAAAATCCAACTGCTGGAATTCTGCATACTTAAAGGTGAGATCATTGTCCTGGAAGTTAATCAAAGGACTCTGATAAGTAGAATTATAGGCTGGCCGGGAAGACTGGATCGTAAGGCTCCCTTTGTAAACATTCGCTTCCCCCGTT
>JBBQSI010000349.1:0-4180 GCA_038213975.1 Chitinophagales bacterium | reverse complement strand
AATATTCTGTACCTGCATGCTCACGCTTCGCTGCCGGAGCGCTTCTTCTGTCGCCGGTTCAAGATGAAAGTCCGGAAGTACCGAGGCTGAATATTCATCACTGAACGGGCTCAACGCTTCTATGCGGTAGATACTGTCTCTTGCGGTATTGGTTTGTAATACGATCTCTGATGGGCCATACAACTCTTTCATCTCGAATTTTACGAGTCCGTTGTTGTCACTTACAGAAGAATTAAATTCGGTTCTGAACCCCGGCACACCAATAAAACTTTCAATATTGGCAGCAGGCCGGCCGGTAGCATTGTCGATCACTTTTCCCAGCACTATCGGTCCGTTTATTTCCGGCGCATATTGCAGGTATTGCTTTTTTTCCTGCCGGATGTCATCCCATTTAAACCTTCTCCAGCCATGGGTCAGCATCACATTATCCAAAGCAGTCGCAGTTTGCTGATCGTCGTTTTCGAAATAATAATCAGGATCCTCTACCCTGCCGGTCAAATCTGAGGTAAGGAAAAGATAGCTGGTGATGCCTGGTGATGACAATGCCTGCAGATCATCCAATTTGAAAACGGTCATGGACAAACTTGCCATGTCGTTAACGGAACCGCCACTGCCCATATTGATAACTACACTAATTTTTTCGCGGGAATTATATAAGGGTTTGTCGGTCTGCAGGCTGATGGGCAAAAGACCCGATGGCATTGTAAAAAATAATCTTTCGCAGACAGGCTTTTTCTGCTCGTTGAATACAGTGAAATAAGACACACCAGCGTTAAGGGTATCCTTTGCAACATTAAATACTGCCACGCCATTTTGGAAAAATTGCTGCGCCGCAACTTTAATCGTTTCGCCTGAATGGACAACGAGATAGACGCTTCCTTCGCCGGCAACATTTGACCTAACGGTAACGGTTAGGTTTGGATTTGCATCTGTCACCTGCATAACATAGCCGGTGGGGTGTGCCGCTGGCAAAGGTTGGGGGTTGGAAATGGCTGTCTGGTCTGCGATGACGGCCGCATAGTTGTGCCCGGCTACTGGCGTAAAAGAAAATGTGCCAAGCCCTGCGTGCACCGGGTTAAACGAAAGCAGTGTATCACTATTATCTAACAGGTAACCGGTGGATGCAATGCCCCTGCCTTTTGCATCACTCACCCGGAAGGCCACTTTTGCCGGGAGATTTTCCACAAGATTGCCTCCCTCCGGGAAGAAGACAAGTTGATTGTTGTCCTCATTTTTCTTTTCCGGCAACTCCAGTCTTTTCTGAACATTGACGATTGTTATCATTTTTTCAAAAAAATAGTCCGTCTTGAAATTCTTCATCCAGTTTGTGTAGGCGCGCAGCCGGTAGTTACCTGAGTTCAATGTGATTGGCAGGTAAAATGAACCATCTCCTTCAGCGTGATCCAAAGAAATTTTCCCCTGTAAAACTGGCTTATTGGATGCTTCTAAAATCTCTACGTAAGCTACTTTACTTAGATCAAGCGGCCTTAAGCTGGCAGCGTTCACACTGTACACTTTAAACCAGATAAGCTCTCCTGCCAGGTAAAGATTTTTGTCCGTATGCACAAACAACTTCTCCGTGATCGTATTCGCATGTGCCTGATCAAATGAAGCCTTTATCGCGTTGAGATTAGCCTGCCCATCCGCAGCTGGTGAAAAGAGACCTGTCCAAAAAATAAGGAGTATCCAGGCAACCCTTATTTTATGTTGACGCAGTAAACCGAATTTGATCATGCGGGATTCTCTTTAATAATTTTAGATTATGGCCAAAAGGAAGGCCTGACATTTGTTCCTGTGATAGTGCAGTCAATGCAACTGATATCCTGCGTAGCATTCCAGGCTAATACTGAACCAAAGGGCCCTGTCCGCGTAGGAACTGTCGGATAAGTGCCGCCCGCCAGGGTTTTAATGCTATCTAATAAGATCTCATACTGCGCACAGCCCTGCTGGTAGTTCCAGCCGGGTAAGTCGCTGTTCTTAATAAACAGCCGCTGCTGCTTTATTTCTGACACATCTACAAAGCCTATCACAGTCTCTGAAGGATCCGCAACCGCGTGAATGTTGCCTTGTATATCTGATGGCTGGGCGTCGAATATGGTTCCTACATTCTCCGTATTCTTTTTTATTTTTTGATAAAAGAAATATGCATCCCTGCTGAGTGCATATTGGCGGACATCAATGCTATAGAGCACACTCAATTTTCTGGCAGCGGGCTCAATTCTAAGCAATGGCAGGTAGATCCTGTTCTCACTTAGCTTTTCAGATGATCCAAGATTTATTGTCGTTGAGCCTACCGTATTCCAGCATTTGTAAATGGTGGTATCCACACTCTGATCCTGGTTACGATAATAAACACCCGAAGGCGTGAGAAATTGATCGTAACTATATAGAAGGGAACTGTAATAAGCAGAATGAAATTCCCAGGTTTCCGTAAAATCCCATTTGTAATATTTCGTGCTACTCTGATCATCATGCGTACTTACATGAATCGTCACGCCATCGTCGTTCCTTGTCCAGCTTACACTGTCGATGTCCGGTGTTTGTTTTAAACTTACCGGCTCGGAAATATATTCTTTGCCTGCCTGCGTCAATATGTGCAGGTGATATTTTTCTGCATTATTCAATGTAAGGCTCTCTGAAGTGTACACGCCATTTCCTGTTTCAGTAAGAGGATAGGCAGTGTTGGAATCGTCCTCTATTGTCACCCGCGCATTGTGCTCGGCCACTACGTCCACGGAATCAACCAACCTTACAGTGCGGGAAAGTTTTATACTCGTTGGGGCTGCTCCACTACTAATAAACCCTTCTACCACCAGGTAGCCGGTCGCAGGTGATTCAATATCAGTATTGAACTTTTCCTTACACCCGCCTGCAACGAGCAATATGCAGAAATAATATAAAAAAATCTTTTTCATTTGCCTGGTTTCGTCGTTAATAATCCCCTCAGTCACTAAAACCTGATGTTATAATTAATAAAAGGTATCTGGCTGCCAAAAATGGAAAACTTATACCCGTTCACCACACCACCTTCGGATATGAAATACACCGAATAAGGATTCTTTCTGCCGGTAGCATTATACACGCCTATCGTCCATGAATTATGAAACTTTTGATTGAGCTTATGATTACCATCGAGGTTCACAGAAAAGTCAGTTCTGAAATAATCCGGTATGCGGTAGGAATTCCTGTCGGCATACAAGGTGCGTAAAGAGTTTTCATAATAAAAGCGTCCAATCGGTACCGTTATGGGGCGGCCCGTACTGTAAGTCGCATTCAGCGAAATACTCACCCGGTGATTGATCCGGTAGTTACCGATGACCGTGGCGTCGTGCGGTTTGTCAAAGTTTGCGGGATAGAAGGCACCGCCGTTAATTATTTCCCCTTGCGTAATATCGTTGGCCTGCAGCAAAGTACGCGACCAGGTATAGCTGATCCAGCCATTTATTTTTCCTGTCAGTTTTTTCACCTGGAATTCCACGCCATAGGCTTTACCTTTTGCAGCCAGCACGTCTGTTTCGATATGATGATTCAGCACGAGTACGGCGCCGCTCTTGTAGTCGAGGTAGTCCCTGATCTTTTTATAATACACCTCCACGGATGTTTCAATGGTATTCGATTTGAAATTCTTGTAAAGTCCAAAGGAAAGTTGTTGGCCAAACTGCGGCTTGATGTTGGGATCACTTAGCTTCCAGATATCGGTCGGTGCAATAGCCGTTGTGTTGGATATCTGGTGAATATATTGGCGTTGCGTATTATATGCCGCCTTGATGGAAAAATCCGTCGTTATAGCCAGCCGGGCAGATAGTCTCACTTCCGGGCCATGATATGTTTTAATGAATTTGTTATTCCCATATGCAGCCCTGTTCACAGCGTTGTCTTCATTTTTCGGAACACCCGCAGGATACACGTTAAAGCTTTGCGGCCCCAGCACGCTGAACGCGGAATACCGCACACCTCCTTCTACGGAAAGGTCTGGTGTCACATCAAACTTATCACTCAGGTACAATGCATTCTCCAAACCTTTTTCCGAAGGAACGATATCGGGTACCACCAGCGACTCCTGCCCGACAGGGTTATAATTCCCGGGATTGAGTTTATATAAAACATTGTTTACCCCAAACTCCAGCGTGTGTTTACTGCTGACGAAATAGTTGAAATGAATTTTGAAATTATCCTGGTT
>JBBQSI010000348.1:0-4183 GCA_038213975.1 Chitinophagales bacterium | reverse complement strand
CCTAAAAACAGCTGCTGAAATGACGAGGCTTTTCAGCCAATATCCGCGGGCCATTGATTCTACTTTGGAGATTGCAGCCGCTGCCCAATTTTCCCTCGATTCCCTGGAATATGTTTACCCGGAAGAAATCACTGCAGGGACGCGTTCTCCCCAGGAAGAACTTACCAGGCTGGCATGGGAAGGAGCGAAAAGTTTTTTTGGCAACACCATTCCTGACAAAACTGCATCAGCCATTAATCACGAACTCGCTTTCATCCAAAAGATGAACTATGCTTCTTACTTTCTCACAGTTTATGATATTGTTCGCTTTGCCCGTTCCAAAAAAATTCTTTGCCAGGGACGTGGATCGGCAGCTAACTCCACGGTTTGTTATTGCCTCGGAATAACATCAGTAAATCCCGAAAAATTTGATCTGTTGTTTGAACGGTTTCTGTCATCAGCAAGGAATGAACCACCTGATATTGACGTGGATTTTGAGCATGAACGGCGTGAAGAAGTGATTCAATATATCTATGAAAAATATGGACGCGACAGGGCCGCAATTGTTGCAACGGTCACCCAGCAACATCAGAAAGGTGCCATCAGGGATGTTGGAAAAGCCATGGGTTTATCGGTTGACATTATCAGTGGCCTTTCCAATTCTTTGTGGCAATACACCGATGAACAGATAGAAGGCAATCGAATTACCGAAAATGGCCTTGACCCCAATGAGCCACATTTAAAGAAAGTGCTGGAGCTCACCAGCGAATTCATGGGCTTTCCCCGGCAACTTGGCCAGCATACGGGAGGCTTTGTGATCACGCAGGATAAGCTCTCCAATCTCTGTCCTATCCTCAATGCCAGGATGGAGAACCGAACATGTATTGAATGGAATAAAGATGACATTGATGCCCTTGGATTTTTAAAGATCGATGTGCTTGCCCTGGGTATGCTCACTTGCATTCGCAAGGCATTTGAAATGTTGCAGCAACATTACGGCAAAGCCTACACGCTCGCAAATATTCCGCAGGATGATCCAATAGTTTATGACATGATCTGTCGTGCTGATACGATAGGCGTTTTCCAGATCGAAAGCCGGGCGCAACAGTCTATGTTGCCACGGCTGCGGCCGCGTTGTTTTTACGATCTTGTAATAGAAGTTGCGATTGTGCGGCCCGGCCCAATACAGGGAGATATGGTGCATCCCTACCTGCGCCGGCGAAACGGTGAAGAGCCTATTGAATATCCGTCCCCTGCGCTGAAAGAGATTTTAGGCAGAACGCTGGGTGTCCCTCTTTTCCAGGAGCAGGCTATGAAGATTGCCATTGTGGCTGCAGGCTTCACACCATCTGAAGCTGATGCATTACGGCGTAGTATGGCAACATTTAAAGTGCATGGGATGGTGACACAGTTTGAGGAAAAACTGATCAGTGGCATGATGGGTAATGGCTACACGAAAGAATATGCGCAAAGAGTTTTTAAGCAATTGGAAGGTTTTGGCAGTTACGGTTTCCCCGAAAGCCACGCTGCAAGTTTTGCCTTGTTGGTGTATGTTTCCTGCTACCTAAAATGCTATTACCCGGAAGCTTTTGCCTGTGCCTTACTCAACAGCATGCCGATGGGCTTTTACCAGCCTGCACAGATTGTTATTGATGCCCGCAAGCATGAGGTATTGGTGAAGCCTGTAGATGTAAATTTTTCTTTTTGGGACAATACACTTGAGGAAAGATCAGGAAAATATTTTTCAATGCGCCTGGGTTTCCGCCAGGTAAAAGGGATGCGGGAAGAAGATGCACAAAAGATCATTGACGCCAGGCAAAGAAAATTTACCACCGTTAACATGCTGTTAGATGCCGGGCTGTCGGTGGCGGCTTTGGAGAGGCTGGCAGATGCCGATGCCTTCCGCTCTCTTTCCCTTGATCGCAGGCGGGCTTTGTGGGAAATATCTGCATTGAAAGATTCTCCGCTTGGATTATTTGCGGGTCAGGCTTCATCTAGTTTTTATGAACCTTCGGTGACACTTCCTGAGATGTCCGGCTCACAACATGTAGTGCAGGATTACGCCTCTACTTCTTTATCACTAAAGGCACACCCTGTTAGTTTTGTTCGGGAACAATTAAAGATGCTCAAAGTACTTTCTACCAGCGAACTTGATAAAATTAAAGATGGAGAAAGATTAAAAACTGCCGGTCTCGTGCTGGTGCGTCAGCGGCCGGGTACTGCTGGCGGCATATGTTTTATTACAATTGAAGATGAAACGGGTTTTAGTAACCTGGTTGTATTTCAGCACCTGTTTGAAAAATACAGGAAGGAAATTTTGCACGCCCGGCTGCTTATGGTAGAAGGAAAGCTACAGCGGGAAGGAGAAGTTGTTCATGTGATTGTAGAACATTGCTTTGACCTTTCTAAGTTACTCCGGAAATTAACTGCTCACGAGGAAATGGATCCACCCGTTCTTACCTTATCTCCGCGGGATAAAAAAGATGGGGATGATTATAATTTCCAGGACCGCCGCGTTATCGCAAAAGGTAATACGCCAAAAGTATTTCCTGTTGCAAGGAATTTCAGGTAGCCATCACCGTGAGAGCGCTCCCGAAAATTTTTATCACCTCTTTCTGCCGAGAATTCGTCCGAGCATTCCGCCGGCGTTTCCGAACCCTCGTCTGCCACCTAACAAACCTCCCAGCAAGCCACCACCGCCAAGTAATCCCCCGAGCCCGCCCAGCAGTCCACCACCTCCCATAGATCTGCCGCCGCCGCCAAGCAAGGAGCCCAGTAATCCACCACTACCACCACGTGAGTTCCTTCTGCGCCCGCCACTGAACATCCGCGCTAATAACATTGGGCCGATAATGCCCAGCGCTCCTTTCAGCAGAGAATTCTTGTTAATTCCGGCATCTTTCAGTTTATCCCCGAAGCCGAGGCTTTCCAAAAAACCTTGCGGTGATGTATTTTCTGCTTGCAGGCTCTCAGCCTGTGAGGGTGCGGCTTTCACTGCCTCTTTAGTAAATTGGTTCAGCACTGAAAACTGCTCCTGGTTTACCCCGAGGTATGCCGCGATTTTTTGTATAGTTTGTTTTTCTTCTTCCGAGTAATCCTGGTCCGCCTGGGCAAATGCAATCAGATCGCTTACCAGCGAAAACCGCAGTTCACTGCTTTTTAGTACATCCAAAAATTTGTGAAGATCTTCATCAGACACTTCACTGGTGGCAACTTCTCCAATTAGCTTTTTCTGCTCATCAGACAGATCTGCAGATTCACAGAGAGCGTCGATATATTCAAGTTCTTCTGGTGTAGCTGATCTGTCGGCGGTGGAAATGGAAGCAATGGCTCCCAGGTAGGCGCCCTTTTCCATATTGCTGTATCCTTCAAGGATGGTAATTTGCGGTTCCATACGTTTATATTAAGTTTCCTCTAAGTATTCAAAACCGTGCCATTCCGAAAGCAAATTCGTATGATAACAATGAAAAAATTACCAGTTTCTTCCTTCTCTTTTCTAAAAAGTTCTTTTATTTTTATCCGCTAAACATTTCTCCGGTTTGGACTTACAGGCAATTGAATTATCTGAGCTATCACCTGCGCAACTGGACGGCTTTCTCGCATTCGGATGGTTTCGTATTCAACAAACGATCTTCACTACCGACGCTCTCCAGTTTTATGGAGAAACATATCAGCCCGTGTGGTTAAGGATAAAATTGGATGAATTGCATACAGATAAACAATATCGCCTCCTCATGAAAAAAAATGCCCGTTTCCGGAAAGAAATCGTGAGCGCATGTATTACACCGGAACACGAAGAATTATTTGAAAAATACAGAACCTGTGTTCCTTTTGAGGCCGCGCCAAATCTGCAATGGTTGCTCAACGGCGAAAGCTCTTCTAACATTTACAATACCCAGGTTATCAATTTGTATGATGGAGATACCCTCATAGCTGCAGGCTTTTTTGATCTTGGCAAAAATAGTGCTGCCGGGATCGTCTCATATTTTCATCCTGACTATAAAAAATTTAGCCTGGGCCGGTATATGATTTTTGAAAAGAATTTTTACTGCAAACGCAAAGGTTTTCAATACTTCTATCCCGGATATTTTGTGCCGGGCTATCCAGCTTTCGATTACAAACTCGATATAGGAAAGGGCGCACTTGAATATTTCAACGTCTACACTAAAACCTGGTTGAAATTACCCGAGTTGCTGGTTTAATC
>JBBQSI010000347.1:0-4185 GCA_038213975.1 Chitinophagales bacterium | reverse complement strand
TGCATGACAAATATGGTTACCTGAAAGGGTTTACGATAGCCGGAGCAGATAAAAAATTTCATTGGGCGACTGCTACTGTTACGGGTGATGGAGAAGTGTTAGTGTCCAGCGACGCTGTACAGGAGCCCAAGGCGGTGCGTTATGCCTGGGGCAATAATCCTGACGATGCAAACCTGTATAATAACGAAGGTTTACCGGCTTCTCCTTTTAGAACCGATGATTGGAAAGGCATTACTCAAAAATAAAATCTGTAAGCGGAGACCTTACGTTCTTTTTTATTCAGCAGGCAGCAGCAAACTTGTTAAGCTTCTTTAGGTGAAATTCACGTCGCGACGATATTGCCGGCAGGTAAAACTTTTATCACAGAATAATTTGCAAACTAACATGATGCTCAGGATACTGCTGATAGTTGTGCTGGCTGGTAATATGTGTAATGCCAGGGCGCAATTTTCGATTAGCGCGAATAGCCGTTACATTTTAAAGAATGGTCAACCATTTTTTTGGCTGGGCGACACAGCCTGGGAACTTTTCCACCGGCTCAACCGGGAAGAAGCCGATGCCTATTTTAAGAAAAGAAGTGAACAAGGATTCACTGTTGTCCAGGCGGTAGTGCTTGCCGAATTAAACGGTCTGCATACGCCCAACGCTTATGGTGAAACGCCATTGAAAGATGATGATCCAACTCAGCCAAATGAAAAATATTTTCAGCATGTAGATTTTATCATTGACAAAGCAAATGAATATGGTATAACGATCGGGCTATTGCCTACCTGGGGCGACAAAGTTTTTAAGAATACCTGGGGTGCGGGCCCTGAGATTTTTAATGAGAGAAATGCTGCCGTCTATGGAAAATGGATTGCTGAGCGGTATAGGAATAAAACAAACATCATCTGGATATTAGGTGGAGATCGCCTGCCGCGGGATAAGAAAGATATCGCCATTTGGCGGACGATGGGTAATGCCATACACGAGGCCACCGCTAATAAAGCCCTTATTAGTTTTCACCCGCAACCAAATATGCTTGGTTCGGCAGAGTGGTTTCATAAGGACGACTGGTTGGGGTTTAATATGTTTCAAACCGGGCATTGCCGCGCCACACCTGTCTACGACCGCATATCAGCTGCTTATGCATTGCAACCTGCAAAGCCCGTACTGGATGCGGAGCCCATATATGAAGATCACCCCGTGTGCTTTAATGCAAAGGACCTTGGGACATCCAACGCCTACGATGTTCGCCGCTCTGCCTACCTCGATCTTTTCGCCGGGGCTTTTGGTCACACTTATGGTTGCCATGACATCTGGCAGATGTATTCAAACAAACATGAGCCTGTAAATGGCCCACATATTTACTGGCAGGAAGCGCTGGATCTTCCCGGCGCTAACCAAATGAAATATGTGAGGGCATTGATAGAATCACATCCCTTCCTGGAGCGGGTGCCTGATCAATCTCTACTGAAGGAAAAAGATTTGCCTCCGGCTGACAGGATACAGGCTTGTCGTGGCGATGATTACGCCTTTGTTTATACCTGCACTGGTAAGCCTTTTACTGTTTCTCTTTCTAAATTGGAAGGAAAAAGTTTTGTTGCTTATTGGTATGATCCGCGTAAAGGAACGGCGGGTGAAATGCAAAAAATTACCGGTGGAAAAGACGAAACTTTCACGCCACCAAAATCAGGATATGGCCAGGATTGGATACTGGTAATTGATAATGCGGACAAAAACTATACAATACCGAGAAGCTAACTATTATGGTTAAACGTATTTTTCTTTGTGTTTAATCGCCTGTTTATTTCAATATATATTTACCAACAATCAGTTCCGGTAAATGCAAAAATCGGTTTGTAAAAAATCCGGCCAGTCGCAGTGCTCAATGGTATCCCTACCTATCCGGCGCTGGATGCGCTGATGGATGTGCCGGGTGGCCGAAGGAGTTGGGAACAATGCCTGCCTACAATATGCGTTCATTTTGCGGACGCGGTTTCAAACAGGTGCAGGCTGACATCGGCCTGGATCATATTTTCATACCGGATGGCAGTATCAATATCGTTACTACGCAATGCCAATGGCGGGGCGTCTTAAAAAAAATTATCCAAACGCTGCCATATTTATCAGGTTGCACGTGAATCCCCCGAAATGGTGGCCGTGCGCCCATCTGGAAGTGACTTTTCTACGCAGTCTTAGGCAGGGAGGCTGCCGGCGGGCATCTTGAGGCCGATCATCACCGGGGAATTCTATGGTTACTTAGGGTTCTCCAACGATAATGAAGTTTCGAGCCAGGCAAAAAAACAAAACATAGAAGCGTTACCCGCATTCACAAACAAAAGCATGACGTTTGAAGCAGGCTCCGGTTCCTACACTTTCAGCTACCCTTTTCATCCCTGATGACTTCGGTTACTCGTCATAGTTAGTGGTTCAAGAACTTTTTTCCGGGCATTTTTTTATCGGCGTTTTGTATATTGAAATGAATTCAACTCTGTGTGCTGCTACATCAATACTGTCTCAGCATAGCACAGTACAGAACCGATTTTGAAGCCTGTTATATTTACGTACAGAAAGAGGAACGTATTTCTTGTATAATGGCACCTCTACCCACTAAACCATAAACGATTGCATATGAACCAACATCATTTTTGTAAAAAATTTGTATTTCTTTTTTTCTTATTAATTGGCAGTGCGCTTTTTGTCTCTGCACAGGATGTTCGCTTGTCAGGAACGGTTCGGGACAACAACAACCAACCAGTCCAGGGAGCAACCGTACTTGTGAAAGGCACTTCCAATGGTGTCACAACTGATGCCCAGGGGAACTTTTCGCTGATGGCTCCCCGCAGCTCCGTACTGGTGGTAAGTTCTATAAACTATGGTACAGAAGAGGTGACAACGGGTGCCCGAAACACGTATAATTTCACCTTGCAAAGCGCTAATACAGAGATGCAGGAAGTGGTAGTAATCGGTTATGGTACACGTCAAAAGAAAGATGTGACTGGCGCCATCTCTACTGTTGGTAGTAAAGAGATAGAGAAAACGACTTCACTCTCCCCGGAACTCGCCTTGCAGGGTAGGGCAGCTGGTGTATTTGTAAGTTCGGGAGGTGGTGACCCGCAGGCCAGGCCTACCATCCGGATACGCGGCGTAAATACTTTTGGAAATGCGGAACCACTTTATGTTGTAGATGGTGTACCCATTTATGAAGGCGGCGGTGGAGTTACTAGTGGTGCGGTGGGAGATATCCGTTCGCCGATAAATATCTTTTCAATGATCAACCCGCAGGACATTGAGTCGATCACTGTTCTGAAAGATGCTTCTGCAGCGGCCATCTATGGCGTGCGGGCTTCAAATGGTGTTATTTTGATTACTACGAAAAAAGGAAGTGTCGGTAAACCGAAAGTTGAATTGACTGCCCAATATGGTGTGCAAAATTTTGCAAAATCCATTTCAACACTTACCACACCGCAATATTTTGACCTCGTGCAGGAGGCTTACGCCGCCAATCCTGAAGCAAATACTTCATTTGCACAAAAGTTTGGTCCCCGCTATGATGCTGCCAGCCCCTTGTATGCCGGCAACAATCCGACCTACAATTGGCAGGATGAATTAAAAAATAAAAATGCACCGATTCAGGACTATAGCATTCGCGTGAGCGGTGGTTCGGAGGGTACCAAGTATTACCTTTCGCTTGGGTACACCAAACAGGAAAGCCCGTTGAAATCAAATAACCTTGAGCGATATTCTATTGCCACTAACATTGATTCCAGGATTTCCAAAGTAGTCCAGGCAGGCCTCACCATTAGGTTGGTCAATCAAAATGCGTTGGTAAACACCCAGTCAGATTTGCCAACTATGATTTCCACCATTCCGTTCCAACCGTTTTATGATCCAAATCATCCTACCGGATATGCGCCTGTCGCCGGGGGCACCTTCGAGGCGAACCCGGATTTTGATCCGTCATTAGTCGATCCCGGCGCTCCTTTTAATTTCGCAACGGGCCCGGATTTACTTTGGGGACCGCAGACCCGCTATAATGTTTTTGCTTTTCAGCAATTAAATGATAATTCTTACAACCTCAACAGGGCATTAGGAAATATCTATGTGCAGGTACAACCATTTACCGGGCTCAATATCAAAGCTTCCGTAGGTGGAGATTATTTCATCAATTTAAGGAAGAGCTGGGGAGATTACGACCAATGG
>JBBQSI010000346.1:0-4189 GCA_038213975.1 Chitinophagales bacterium | reverse complement strand
GTCAAATATTTCCCCGGAAACCCTCACCTCTCCTACGCCTATCAAAGGAGAACAAAGATGACTTAGCGGTGCCAGGTCACCGGAAGCACCCAGCGAGCCCTGTGTGTAAATTATGGGATACACGCCGGCGTTATGCATGTCCATCAACCTCTTAACGACGTCGATGCCTACACCGGAATGTCCATAACTAAGCGACTTTATCTTTAGCATCAGCATCATCCGCACCAAGTCAGTAGGCACCTCCTCGCCCATGCCACAGGCGTGGGACAACAGCAGGTTGCTTTGTAAAGTCTTGAGTTGCGACTTATCGATCTGTACATGTTGCAGGAAGCCAAAGCCGGTGTTGATACCATAATATAGATCGTCAGATTCAGCCAATTTCGCATCTAAATATTGCCGGCATTTTTCAATGGCAGCATGCGCACCGAACGTGATAGATACAAGCTGATCGTACCTGAGATAATCCTTCACCTGCTGGAAGGTGAGCCTGGTGGAGTCCAGAGGAAGGTAATTGTAACTCATGCCCAAAAGTAATTATAAGGGAATGGCTTGCACGCGGTCTTCCCAAGTTTCAATAAAATCCTGTTGCAACAATCATTGGTTTGAGAAAATGCAGAAGCAGTTAATCTTTTTTAATTTTAATTTTTCACAAAACCGTTTCTTATGAAATTTATCACGGGCATCCTGTTCTTCTTTTCCACCACTGCCTTTTCACAAAACGTTCAATTGCTCGATAGCGCTTCCCATGCTTCGCTCCGGGGATTAAGCGTCGTAAACGATCGCGTTGTCTGGGCGAGCGGCAGCGATGGTATGGTCGGCAGGTCAGTTGATAGTGGCAATACATGGAAATGGGTACAGGTAAAGGGCTTCGGGAAAACGGACTTCAGAGATATAGAAGCTTTCAATGATGCGCAGGCGGTCATTATGGGTATCGGCGAACCAGCGTTAATCTTAAGAACAATTGACGGGGGCGAACACTGGAAAGTGGTCTATGAAAACAAGCTCCCCGGCATGTTCCTGGATGCCATGGAATTTTGGAATGAGCAAAGTGGTATCGTTATCGGAGATCCACTGGAAGGGAAATTTTTTGTAGCCCGAACCTTTGACGGCGGAAACTCATGGCGCCCGGTGCCACCCGGCTATATGCCGGATGCGGAAAATGGCGAGGCGTGTTTTGCCGCCAGCGGCACTAACATCAGGGAGTATAAAAAAGATGCAGCCACCTTTGTTACCGGGGGTATGCACTCGCGGATATTTATACAAAATCAGCGAATAAATCTGCCACTTGCTCAGGGCACGGAAACCTCGGGCGCAAATTCCCTGGCTGTGAAAAATACAAGAGACTTTGTAGTAGTTGGTGGTGATTTCTCGAAACCTGATGATTCAACAGGTGTTTGTGCGATTAGCCGGAATGGAGGTAAAACGTGGGCCCATCCAATACGTAACCCCGGAGGCTACAGGAGTTGTGTAGAATTTTTAAATGGAAAAACCTGGCTTACCTGTGGATTGAATGGCGTTGATATTTCAAAAGATGACGGCGTAACCTGGGATACTATTTCCACCGAAGGATTTCACGTCTGCAGGAAAGCAAAAGATGGAGAAGCTGTTTTCCTGGCAGGGAGCGACGGAAGAATTGCACGACTCTCAAAACGGGAATAGATATATATATTATTTAGACGAATTATTCTAACCTGGGCCAGGCTTTGGATTTTCCGGGGCAGGTTCTGACGGTCTGGCGGGCTCTTTGGTGGAAACCGTTCCGGCAGCCTGCGGTGGCGTGTTTTGACGCAGGTTGCGCATTCTGATAAGGCTGCCCACATAGGCAGTTATGATCGGGATCATGATAGCAGTAATTAAGAATTGCCAATATTTTTCAAAAAAAGTTCCCGCTTTCGAAATGAAGCTTTCAGGCTTTGCGTAGATGACGACTGGAATATTGCGGGCAGGAAGAGAAACCGCTTCGCCATCTTTCTCAATAATTTGTATGGATAATTTCAACTCTTGTTTACCTGGCTTCAGCGGAGTAATTTTCCATTGCCACAGAATTTTCTTTCGCTCACCACGGAAAGACTGTTCGTCATCTCCCAGCGGCTCAATATTGAAAGAATTATCCAGCCTGCTATCGCCAAAAGAAATTAGCCGCGCCTTCATTTTGTTGCCGAACTCCATCAATGTATCCAGCTTAATACCCTTGTCAGTTGCTTCTGATTCATCCAAAACTTCCACCTGTAACTTCTGTATAGTGGCATCTTTGCTCAAAATCAGGGTAGCCAGGCGCGGCATGTTCACCTCCATAGTATCATCGGCATGAAACATGAGCAGGCGTTGGAATTTCTTTCTTAACACTTCTTCCGGAAGATCTTCAACATGAACTGTTTTATTTCTTTCCTGGCCATTGTTGCCATATGCACCACCGGCATTACCAGGCAGGCTTGTGGGCCTTGCGTCTTCCAGGACGGGCCTGCCTCTTGGAAGTTCTGACTCTTCCATTATATCAGAAGTCGACTTGTCAGGGATAGCATCACTACCCTCGTTACACGAAAAAAAGACAGTACCGGCGAAGATGCCTAGAAATACGATACTATTTGAAATGGAGTGAGTCCTTGAATGCCTTTTGCTGTGCAACTTCATAGCAGTTTTCAGATTGAAAATCGGTGTGAGGCCATTTGTGCTAAATTATCTTTTTTCGGGCAATGCGACATTTGATCAAACTTAATTTGTCCGAAAAATAAAAAAATTATCATCTTGCTGATGCATTCCTTATTGAATTTACACAAGGAAAAATCAATTTTTCTTTTCCCCTTTAACTTTTTTTTCTATTTTGGAGCCTCGTTATCGTATCGTCTCTCCTTAAAAAAACCGACTTGTTGCACTTTAACGGTATTTGATCCCGCCATTAAACTGTCTTTTAGGTATCAGGTATATTCAAGTCGTTGGTGTTGCTATCCACTTTCCTATAAAAGTTGCCAAACAACTTTTCATCACAGTAAACCGCAAATTTTGACTTATGAGTAATTCTCCCTCGTTGTTTTCTAAAACAAACCTGGTACCGTGGCTCCTGATACTATCAGGTGCACTGGTGGCTTTCACCAAACCAATCACCGGAATGATCTTTCCGGCAGAACTGGAGACAAAGATCCAACCTGCGCCAGCGATCATGCCTGCTGCCTATAAAGTGTATGCCAATGAAGAAGCGCTGGAAGGAAAATACAGCCTTTTTAAAATGAGCCTTAAAAATACAAGCAGCCAGACGGCAAATAATGTGGAAGTTTCCTACGAGGTACCTGGGCTCGTTGAAACAAAAATTTGCCAGAAAATTCCAAAAATTCTTCCCGGGCAAACGGTGGTAGTTAATTGCTATCCGAATTTTCCGCAATCAATTGTTGACCGGACAACAAGCTCCAAAGAGCAGGTGAACATTACAGTCAAAGGCGCGAACCTTAAAACCATTGAGAATAGTTTCTCTGTGAGCGTAAAAGGCCGCAACGAATTTGTGTACACCTACATTCCTGCTGACGAGATAAGAACGGCTGCCGAAACTTTTGATAACAAACCCCTGCTGGCCTGCTATGTAACGCCGGAAGATCCGATCATAAAATACCTTACGCAGCAAATCCAGGAAAAATTATTGAAGGGAGAGGCTGCTTCGGTGGAAAACAAAGAATCTGAAGGAGTCCGTGTGATGCTCGGCGTTTACGAGGCCACTTTACGAAGCCATATGGTGTACAGCGGAACGAGTGGTGTTCCCGAAAAAATTGGTGACGCAAGTACCATCACACAAAGCCTGCGTTTGCCAAGAGAAGTTATAACCGGCCGCACAGGCTTGTGCATCGAGCTTTCCCTGCTACATGCCAGTGTGCTGATGGGCGCCGGTATGGACCCGATCATTTACCTCGTGCCAGGCCATGCCTATCCCGGCTTTCGCATGAATGGAAAATATTACGCCATCGAATCAACTGCTATTGGCGGCGAAGGTTTGGGAGGACGGTCAAGCGGAGAAGAAGCTTTGAAAGCCGGAATGAAAAGCCTGGAAAAATTTATGCAGCAGGCGCAAATGGGTGATCCCGGATACATGATCCTGGATGTGAGAGAAGCCATAAAGCAAGGCGCTGTTGCAATGGAACTGAAAGATGATAATTTTCTGCGGCAGAAAATAGATGAGATTGCCAAAACTTTTGACGCAAACGCT
>JBBQSI010000345.1:0-4191 GCA_038213975.1 Chitinophagales bacterium | reverse complement strand
TACCGGTAACGCATAGGAGCCATTGAAAAGAATGTAGCTATCCTTATTGACTTTGTAAGAATAATTACCAGCGACTCCTTTATCTATAAACAAGAGGCTGTCTTTAGACTTAGCCGCAAGCTGATCCATTGTAAGATTATCTTTATTTTCAATCAGCATATACCCCAGCAACGTTAGTCCAACTACACCGCCGATGGCAAGACTTTCTTTTAAAAGATACGTTTGGTAGTGACTTTCCACACCCTTATTTTTTGATGAAGGAAAGAGTTGAAACTGACTACGTCCTTTGGTTCTTCAATTGGTGAAAATAATAATCGCGTCAGAGGCTTTGACAGTGCAAGGTTGTTCGACACCAGTGAAATGTCTTCGCTGGATGCAGGCCGCAGCATTTTATCTGTGCCTGCGGATTCAAGTGTATTTTGGCCGATAGACACGAAAGGACAAAGAAATAATGAGAATGTACAAGGAATGTTTCATATTCATGTTTTTAAAAAAAGCAAAAGCAAAAAATTTGCATTAGCAGCTTGCAAATTCAAACAATATCTGTTCTCACAAACCTTTCGTTCCTCCGCAAGAAAACGACTTAATTGAGATACGGCATAGGTTCATATGAGCTTTTCGGATTGAAGTGATGCCATAGCGCGCGGGATATTCGTTGAATTAGCAACCAGGCTTCGTTGTCATTATCCCAGCGCTGATCTATATTATTTTTTGTAAAAACACTGAGTATGTATGGTTTCTTTCCTTTCACCAGCATCAGTTCGTTACGGCTCGCATCTACCGCACCTGTTTTGTCGGCAACAAAAACATCCGGCGGAATAGCGGCAATTCCATTTTCATCCCAAAACTGCCGGCTGAGCATACGCAGCATCCTGTCAGAAAGCTGGGGTGAGAACATTTTCATATCGCTGATTTTTTTCAGTATGTCAGCTATTTCCTTTGGCGTGGTTTGCCCCCAGCCATACAGTTCCCAGTCATCATGCCTGCCCGCGGTGCGGCTGTTTACGCGGGTGCTCTTATAACCCAGGCTGTCCAGGATTTTGTTTATTCGCTCACCTCCCTCACTCAAACCTTGCAACCAAAGACTGGCGGTATTGTCGCTTGTTGAGAGCATTAGCAGTAATAACTTAGCTACACTGATCTGCTCACCACTCTTGAAAGATGCAAGCATGTCTTCCCCTTCTGAATAAAAAAGAGAATCAGTATATGTCATTTTTTGGTGGTATTGAAGTTCTCCCTGCCGGATCTTTTCCATGACACCAAGCATAATGGGAATTTTTACTATGCTCGCGGTTGGAAAAATTGTGTCGGCATTAATTGATGCAGTTTTTCCGGAAGTAAGATCCATGATATAAACGCCTGCGGTGCCATGGAAACCTTTCAGTTCGCGTTGTACGATCTGTTGCAGTTTTTTATCAGTCTTCTGGGAATGCACAGGCTGATTCAGGAGGCAACAAAAGAGCAGCATCGCCAAAGCGATACCATATCCAGGATTTCGAACAAAAAAGAATTTACGCTTCGTGCAGTTCATCAGCAAGTAGTTTTTCAAGGTCAAAAAATTTAGTGAACATCTCCAGTGAGCCGTCTTGCTTAAGTGGCCAGTTCTCTTATGGCCTGTCCCAGTAGAGTTCTACACCGTTTTCATCCGGATCATTCAGGTAGATAGCCTCACTCACGCCATGGTCCGCGGCGCCGGTAATTACATACGCACGCTGCTTAAGCCTGAGTACATCTCAGCCAGTTGGCGCCGCTCGGGGTACCGGATCGCCGTGTGAAATAATCCTGCTGAAGTGAGAGGCGAGGGCACACCATTTATACTATACCAGGTGTTTAAGCCTATATGGTGATGATACCCGCCCGCAGAAAGGAATGCTGCATCGCTGCCATACATTGTTGTTATTTCAAAACCCAGGAGATCACAGTAGAACCGGATAGATCTTTGAAGGTCCGTGACTTTCAGGTGTACGTGATCTATTCTCACGCCGGCAGGTACGATATATTTTTCAGGCATTAAAGGTAGTTTGAAATGGCAAGACAACATATTTGCAAATGAGCGTACCCAAAAATAAAAAAAGGCCGTCATGAGACAGCCTTTTAATTTTCAATAAAAATCTTTATTTCACTTTAAACTCCAGTTTGTAGTTACCCCAATTAAGGGCTACCATACCGTCAGGACTAATATTAAAGTTCATTTTTTCCGTGGATGCATCCACTTTGTCTACATCTCCTTTGACCGTAAGTGCATCCTCAGCGGCGTCATATTTATAGGCGCCCCATTGTTTTGCAGTCTTATTAAAAATTACAGTAGCCTGCTCTTTATCCCATAAAGTAAAAAGGGAATACTTACCTGCCGGTAAACTTTTACCTTCTACTTCTATGTCTTTGTCAGTTTCGAAGGTTGTCGCTTCATTGGCGCCAGTTCTCCATATTTGCCCGTCCATAGGCTCAATATCTTTTCCAATTGTTCTGCCTTTTAAAGAAGGCTGGCTATAATCTATCGTAATTGTTGCGCCGCTATTGATCTTTTGCGTCACCATAGCCGGAGGACTTGGCCTCTTACTTTTATCCTCTGTAGCATCCTGCGCTTTCACGGACGTATAAGACACTATACCACTTGTTAATAAAACCAAACTGAGTAATTTTTTCATTTTAAATTGTTTTGATGATAATTATTAAGGAACACGTAATTTCAAAAATAGCACCAGACTTTGCTTTTGCCGGTTTTTTTATATAGCCGGTAAGGTTAAAGTTTTTTTTAATGGTTATCCCTGTTCGAGGATGCAATTTTGTACAAGATGGTTGTTTCACAGTTTGAAGTTTTTCCTGACTTGTCCACCAGCAGGTTGGAGTTAAGGCGAATGCGCAAGCAAGATATTCCAACAATCTTTGCCTTAAGATCGAGTCCGGATGTAATGCGCTACATAGACAGAAAAAAGGCTGAAACTATCGAAGAGGCTGAAGCCTTTTTAAAAATGATAGATGATTCAGTTGAAACCGGCGATGGATTAGCCTGGGGTATTTATGAAAAGGGAAGTCAGCAACTGGTGGGAAATATTAGTTTTTGGCGAATACTGAAAGAGCATTACCGGGCTGAAATCGGCTACATGTTGATGCCGGATTACTGGAATAAGGGACTGATGAAAGAAGCGATCAGGTGCATGTTGGAATTCGGGTTTGATAAAATGCATCTTCATAGTGTAGAAGCAAGAATTAATCCCCTAAACGTTGCCTCATCGAAAGTACTCCTTGCCACTGGTTTCAGAAAGGAAGCATACTTCCGGGAAGACTTTTATTTTGAAGGGAAGTTCGGAGATACAGAGGTTTATAGCCGGCTCTCAGATGATTAGAAGTTAATCTTTCAGTTTCACAAAAAGGTCTGTCATCACTTTGCCCGCTGCCGTCGGCATGGAAAAGTCAAGTAGCTCAGCCACGGTGCTCGTAACATCTACCTGTTCATAATTTACTTTACTGACAAAGTTTCTCTTAAAATCCGGCCCCATCGCCAGCATCTCAATATGACGGCAACCAACGCAGTCATCCCCGTGGGAAATAATGCCATCCTTGTGGCCAACCGTGTGCCTGCCGTGATCATTAGTCACGAACATTGTCGTTTTGTTTTTGTATGCGGTATCAGCTTGCAACCATGCCCATAACTCTCCAACGTACCTGTCGGTATCTACTATGCCTTTAATATATCTGGCAGAGTCGCCCTGGTGGCCACCTTCATCCGGCTGTTTGAAATTAATCACCATTAAATTTGGTCGGTCGGTTGCCAGGCGTGTATAAACTTTTTCCATAGTTTGTGCATCGAACCGGTAACCGGTATTCAATCCATTTACTCCGCAATCTGTCATCGGCGTGTATTGCCCCTGCCAGGTCGTATTATTGCAGTCCGAAAGAACTTCAAGTTTATCCTTTGTAGTAATTAACCAGGCTTTGGCAGCAGGCTGATTTTTTTCTTTCCGCCAATATTGAAAAATAGATGGGTTATCCGGCAACTCTTTGCCGTCATTCGATATTTGTTGGTAAACGCCAGTGCATATTGCAGTGTGTCCGGGCACAGTTGAAGTCTTTCCACTATTGTAAATCTCCTCGCACATTACGCCCTCTTTAAGCAATAATAATCGGTTGGGAATATTACTGTGATTAGGGTCGCCCCACGTTTCAATAAAACGCGGGCCGTCCACAACA
>JBBQSI010000344.1:0-4194 GCA_038213975.1 Chitinophagales bacterium | reverse complement strand
TATTAGCCTGTGTAGAGAAATATCTTACGTTTAAAATGCTTCGGAATTCTCTCCTTTATTAAAAAGGATATTTACCATCACCTATCAGTTTATCTGCAATCAACCTCCTGGCATCCTTACTATTAAAAGGATCGGATTTTGTAAAACGTTTCAGGCCGAGCAACATCATTTTTTGCTCATCGCCGCTGGCAAAAGCATTGATTGCCTCCTTGCCATTTTTGGCCACTTTGTCTATTGCATCATTGAGGTAACACTTCATCATGGCCGTCTGCACTTTACAATTTTCCGCACCGACTTTGTCATTTAATTTAATCACCCTCAATAGCAGACTTTCTGATACAAAAGTTTCAATAGCCATATCGGCAATGTTCATAATAATTTCCTGCTCTTCCTGTAATTTGGCCATCAGCTTTTGTGTGGCGGCACCAGCCACCATCAAAATGCATTTTTTCATATTCTCCACATACTTTTTCTCTTGTGAAAAAGCTTCTTCATCGTCATTCCCAAATTCGGGAATGCTCATCAGCTCTTTTTGCACATTCATAGCCGGTCCCATGAGGTCAAGTCTCCCTTTCATTGCCCGCTTCAGCATCATATCCACTGTCAGCAGCCGGTTGATCTCATTGGTTCCTTCGTAAATGCGGTTTATCCTGCTATCGCGATATGCCTTGCTTGCCAGGTACTCATCGCTGTAGCCGTTGCCACCGTGAATCTGCACACTTTCATCTACTACAAAATCCAACACTTCACTGCCATGCACTTTTAGCATCGCACATTCAATCGCATATTCTTCCGCAGCACCGAGCAATGCTTCATTAAATGGTTTACCATCCTTTACTAATTCCGCTTCTCTGTCATCTATCCATTTAGCAGTACGATACACGGCACTTTCATCAGCATAAATACGGATGGCCATTTCGGCAAGCTTATGCTTGATGGCTCCAAAGGAAGAAATCGGTGTTTTAAACTGTTCGCGTGTATTCGCATAAGCAATTGAAAGTGAAAGGTTCATTTTAGCGCCACCAATGGCTGCTGCGCCAAGTTTTAACCTGCCGATATTAAGAATATTAAAAGCTATGATATGTCCTTTACCGATTTCACCCAGTAGGTTCTCTACGGGGACTTTGCAATCCTGGAAATATAATTGCACCGTAGACGAACCTTTAATGCCCATTTTATGTTCTTCGGGCCCTATACTAAACCCCTCAAAATCCCGCTCTACAATAAAAGCTGTAAACTTATCACCATCTACTTTGGCAAATACAGTATAGACATCAGCGAAACCCCCATTGGTTATCCAGCATTTTTGCCCGTTCAGTAAATAATATTTTCCATCTCCGGAGAGCACAGCAGATGTTTTAGCACTGAGTGCATCACTGCCACTCCCCGGCTCAGTTAGCCCGTAGGAACCTTTCCATTCACCGGATGCCAGTTTAGGAACATATTTCTGCTTTTGTTGTTCTGTTCCAAAATACAGAATGGGCAGGGTGCCAATCCCGGCATGGGCACTCATGGCCACGCTGAAAGAAAATCCTCCACCCAGGCCTTCACTCACGAGCGTAGAGGTTATGAAGTCTTTACCCAATCCGCCCAGTTCTTCCGGCACGGAAGCTGCAAGTAAGCCCTGCTCACCGGCCTTTTCCATAAGAGAAGGCATCAAGCCCGGCTCCATCTTATCAATACGTTCAACGACAGGAAGCACTTCTGTGTTCAGAAACTGAAGACACATATCCTTTACCATTAATTGTTCTTCGGTAAATTCTTCCGGGGTAAAGGTTTCCGGAGCGGTAGAAGTTTCGATCAGCCATTGTCCGCCGTTCAAGGTTTGGGTTAAAGTTGTAGTGCTCATACTCTTAATTTTTTAGATGTAAGTTGTTCTCCACTGGCCGCGTTGGCAATGGAGGGGGTCGAAAGATTGTCATACACGTGCTGCAAAACTTCTTTAGCAATTTCTATTTGCCCGGGCGTCACACCAGCTAACGCCTCATTCAACGTTTGACTGGCAATTCCCATTGTTCGCTCCTGCAAGGCTCGGGCGTCGCTGGTCAAATAAATCAGATTTATTCGCCGGTCACTTTTCGAGGCGACCCGCTGTACGAGGTTTAGCTTTTCCAGGTTATCCACCAGGCGCGTAATGCTCGGTTTATCGCGGAAAGTAGCCTCGCAAAGCTGCTGCTGGCTTTGACCCTCTTCCTTCCAGAGATGATACAACACGCTCCACTGTTCTATGGTGATTTCTACACCGGCTTCTTTAAAATTCTTCTGCATCCGCCGGGCAATAGCAGTACTCGCCTTCCCTGTTATAAAACTGTAGAGCTCCCCCTTTTTAAATTGGTTGTTTGACATATAGTTGTTTATGCAACTACCGCAAATATAGAACTTACTTTGTGATCGAAAAATCTATTTTTGTTGGACTCACCGGAATTATCACTGGATGCTCTTTTCGATTTTATCAGTTTTATTATTCACGGCCTATATCGGTCTCATCATTTTCTACCGGTTCGGATGGGCGGCTTTAAAAGACTTTTCACAACATAAGATCGAGCCGGCAGCCTATCCATTTATAAGCGTAATTATTTGTGCAAGAAATGAATCAGAAAATATAGAGAGTTGCCTGCGTTCCGTCGCCGGCCAGTCAATCGGGAGCGATGCGTTTGAGATCATTTTGATAGATGATCACTCTAAAGACGACACAGTAAGCAAAGCAAGGGCATTGGGTATTCTAAATCTAAAGGTAATTCACCTGGAAATTTTTGATACTGCCTTTTTAAACTCTTTCAAAAAATTTGGAATCACCCAGGGTATTAGTGCGGCAAAAGGGCCCCTGATCGTAACAACAGATGCAGATTGCACCGTCGCAGCCAGGTGGCTCAGGGATATACGCAGTTTTTACCTGAAGAAAAAAGTTGCCTTTATCGCCGCACCCGTGGTATTTGAAACAAAACTTAGGTTGCCATTTATGAATCGGCTGCTGGTAGTATTTCAACAACTGGACTTTATGGTTTTACAGGGAATTACAGGAGCTTCCGTGAGAGCCAACTTTCATAATATGTGTAATGGGGCTAATCTCGCTTATATGAAAAGTGCTTTTGAAACCGTAGAGGGATTCCAGGGTATCGACGATATTGCCAGTGGAGACGATATGCTTTTGATGAGTAAAATAGAAAAGGCGTATCCGGGTAAAATCGGCTACTTAAAATCCAAAAGCGCGATCGTAAGAGCAGAACCCGCCCGTACCCTGAAGGAATTTATTAACCAACGCATTCGCTGGGCGAGCAAAGCCGGGCGGTATTCTGACTTCAGAATTACGTCGGTACTGCTGCTGGTGTACATCTTTAATCTCTGGATCTTCATGACATTGATCCTGGGATTTTTCTCCGCAGTATCCTTTTATATGTTTCTGGTGCTGGTTACAGGTAAAACGCTGGTGGAATTATTTTTCCTTTTCCCTGTCGCACGCTTTTTTGGTAAACAACATTTACTGTGGTGGTTCATACCGGCTCAACCTTTTCATATTCTGTACACCATCATTGCCGGAGCCCTCGGTAAGTTTGGAACGTATAATTGGAAAGGAAGGCAAATAAATTGAACGGCGCTACTGATGCCCATGGATAAACGTTCTACATTTTTTTATACGATTTGGAAAAGGCTTCGGAGAAATGCAGGCGCGATGGCGGGATTAGTCTTTATTGGAGTCTGTATTTTCCTCGGTATTTTTTGTTACCTGGTTATACCAGACGCTACGCCCAATGCCGACCGGCAAATAGTGGAAATCGGCGCCAGGAAACCGGGATTCAGGCAATTGTTTCTGAAATTAGATAAGCAGAGAAAAGTGCAACGGGCGAGTCTGATCACCCGCCTCCTTTTTGGAGCAGAAGAAGATTTTACATTTTTACCGATATCCGCCTATCAAACCACACAGGATTCTATGATTGTCTCCAAATATGTAGATGAAGGAATAAATGAACGCCAGGTCTATGCAATCAACCAGCTACCTCCTGCACCAATCACGAGTAAAAAGTTTTGGTTAGGTACTGACAAATTCGGAAGAGATATCCTCAGCCGTTTGGTGGTGGGTATCAGGGTGAGCCTCGCCGTTGGACTGATTACCGTATTAATATCATTGTCCATTGGTATTGTGCTGGGGGCCGTCGCCGGCTATTTCGGTGGAAGGATTGATGATGGTATCATGTG
>JBBQSI010000343.1:0-4195 GCA_038213975.1 Chitinophagales bacterium | reverse complement strand
CAAGCGCTTAGTTGAGAAGAGATAAAAAACTGCCATTTCATTTGTCAATCCACAATAAAATTTTTAAATTTGTTTACTCTCAAACCCATTTAATCCCACCTTTTCCGGTGCCTTTTGAAATACTTCAACTAATTTATTTTTTTAAATTAAAACTGTAAGTATGAAAAAAATCTACAAAACTGAAGTCACTGACACGTTGGTAGCAATTGGTATTATTACCGGCTTCTACGGTTTGATGGCTATCATAGCTTTACTTTTTGGGATGTAATATAGCTCCCGCAAATAAGTCAAATGGCGCAGCATATGCGCCATTTTTTTTACCTGAAAGCATATCCTTCGTCATAACCACCACTAAATAGTGGTCTGGGATTCATTGTTCAGGGAATACTAATTCAAAGTGATTTCCTTGATTATATCACCTCCTTCTATTGTATCAAGCACATCCAGGCCGCCGGTTATTTTGCCGAAACAGGTATGCACGCCATCGAGGTGGCGGGTATTTGACCGGTTGTGACAAATAAAAAACTGTGAGCCACCTGTGTCAGGGCCACGGTGCGCCATACTCATGACCCCTTTATCATGCTGCTGTTTCTCACCTTTGGTTTCGCATTTGATCGTGTACCCCGGGCCCCCCGAACCGTTGCCTAGCGGGCAACCAGCCTGGGCCATAAAATCTTCAATTACGCGATGAAATGTAAGGCCGTTGTAAAAGCCTTCCGACACTAATTTTTTAAAATTGCTCACCGTACCCGGCGTTGCATTGTCATATAACTCAAAATGCATCACTCCTTTCGCGGTGCGGATCTCTCCCGTCGTGGATGTTATTTCAGACATTTTTATTATTTGGTTTTTGTAAATTATTGTTCAGCAGCTTCGTTAGCAACGTTTAAAGAAATTTCGTTCAGCATCGTACCACCTTTTATGCCAAAATCGAGCGTCCTTATCGGGAATGGAATCATAATGTCATTGGCATCAAAGGCTTTTTTAATCTTCATGATAGCTTCGCTACGCACGGCAAGAAATATTGGCTGTTCCGGGGAATTCGCCCACAGCCTGATTATGAAATTAATAGAACTGTCGCCAAACTCTTTATAGAAAAAAGTTGTTTTCTCCCTTACTGAAAGATGTTCAATATCCTTTACTGCATCTGTTGTCACCTGCATTACCTTTTGCAGATCGTCACCATAAGATATGCCTACTTCCAAATCCATTCTTCTTTCTCCAAGCAGGGTATAATTTTCAATTGGATTTTGGAAAACCTCTTTATTAGGGATGATCACCATTTGCCCCTGGAACGTTCTGATGGTCGTGTCCCGCAAGTTGATCACCTCCACCTTTCCCATGTAGTCTTTTATTTTTACGATATCTCCAATATGTAGCGGTCGGCGAAATGATATAAAAATTCCGGAGATGAAATTTGCTGCTATATCCTGGAAAGCGAAAGCCAATGCCAAACCCAGGATACCGGCCCCTGCAAGGATAGATGTCACTGCTTTGTCCAGTTGCAAAATACTCAGCACCGTGAACAGCGTAACACCGATGAGGAAAATATGAATGACCGCAACGAAAAGGTTATTCAGCGTTTGATTTCGCGAGAATTTACCGATCAGTTTGAGGGCGACTTTTCTTAAAAGTTTGGCCAGGTACAATCCCAGTACAAACACAACTGCTGCCAGCAGTATGTTTGGAAGCAGGCGGATAAGATCCTGCAGCCAGGTGGAAAGCTTACTTTTAATTATTTCATACGCTTTTTGAAAATCCATGGGTTATTCTTTGTTAAGCAATTTGCGCTGATCTTCCCGGATGTGTACTACACGCTGCGGGAAGGGCACGGTGATATTATTTTTACGAAAATCCTGGGAAATTTTTACCCTGATTTCACTCATGATGTTTTCTACCCGGAAAACCTCTTCTGACCAAAATAATATAACAAAATTCAGTGAAGATTCCCCATAGTCCATGAAGCGGATGAAAGGTTTTGGGCGTTTCAATATACCATCCTGCCTGTCTATCACACCCTGCAGCACCGCCATCACCTGCGTCACATCGCTTGAATAGTCCACACCGATTTTCACTTCGAAACGCGAAGCTATATCACTATGTGTCCAGTTGATCAACTGGTTTTGCGTGAGGTTGCTGTTTGGCAAAATTATATACTTATCATCGCGGGTTAGCACCGTGGTGGTGCGCATGTTGATGCGCTGCACCTTGCAGACAATATTGTTTACCTCTATGATGTCATTCACTTTGATAGAAGCGTCCACCAGTAATATTATGCCGGAAATAAAATCTGCGAAAAGAGTTTGCAGACCAAGGCCTATACCAACGAGGAGCGCAGCGGAGCCTGCGATTAATACTGAAAGATTAAATCCTAAAATTTGCATGCCGGTGACGATGGCAAACACAATTATGCAATACTTGATGAGGCTATAAATTGCATATTTTTTAGCCACTTCAATCTTGCGGGAACGATAGGTTGCCGCCCTTACAATCTTCAGTAAAAAAATCACGAGGATGCAAAAGACAAGCAGTTTCAGGATGGCAAAGACATTTATCGAGTAGTCACCAAGGTCCAGCAAGGTATAGTCAAAAAATTCTTTCATTTCTCAGTAAAATCAGGCGCCAGCACCTTGCGCGAAAGGTACGACATGCAAATTTTTGCCCGGAAAAAAAACTCCTGGCTGACTTAGTTGTGATTTTTGTGAGTTTATGACTGGACCTTACCGCAATGGCTACAATAATTTTCCTGCCCGCTCAGTAGCTCCCCGCAATGTGCACATTTCGTTTTAGCAGCCATGCCCTTTGACATTTCCACCGTGATAATGCCGGTGGGCACGGCGATAATTGCATAGCCTATTATCATGGCAAATGACGAGATTATCTTTCCTAAAACTGTGTGCGGAACCATATCGCCGTAGCCAACCGTAGTTACGGTAACGATCGCCCAATATATACTTTGCGGAATACTGGTAAAACCTTCTTCCCCTCCCTCTACTACATACATAATTGTGCCCAGGAAAACAACGATCGCAACGACCGCCAGCAGGAAGATCCCAATCTTATATAAACTGCTGCGCATAGAAGTCAGCAGTAAATTGGCTTCTTTATTGAAACGGGCGAGTTTCAATATTCTAAAAACACGCAACAGCCTGAAAATTCTTACAACGATGAGGTAATGATAACCCGGAACAAACAGCCGCAGGTATGTTGGCAAAATTGATAGCAGGTCTACCACGCCCCAGAAACTAAAAATATATTGCAGGGGCCGGGGGCTTATCCAAATGCGAAGTAAATATTCAATGGTGAAAATAATGGTCATAATCCACTCTATCACCAGGAAAATATCATAGTACCTGCCACCAACCTCGGGAATACTCTCCAACATCACTACCATCACCGAGAGGAGAATGATCCAAAGTAACCAGACATCAAATTTTCTTCCTGCCTTTGAATTTGTCAGGAAAACGATTTGGTATAATTTTTCGCGGGAGATCATATCGGTCAACTTTTCATTTAGCCCGGGGGCTTTCAGTCAAGATAGTTAGAAATTCACATCCGTCGAATTGTTTACCCGGGCAGCTCTTCCGGGATATTTTTGTTATGGCTTTAAATCTGGATCTTTTTCCATCTTCCTTTTCTAAAAAGCAACATCGTCGTGATTGTGATGCAAGCTTCAGCGGTAACGATGGCGATGAAAATGCCTTTCGGACCAAAGTCCCAATAAATAGCCAGCAGGTAGGCCAGCGGAATCTGAATAAGCCAGAACCAAACGAAATAAACCAGCGTCGGGGTTCGCGTATCACCGGCCCCATTGAAAGCATTCATCATTACCATTCCAATACCATAAAACACAAAGCCTAAACTAATAATTCTCAATGCCTGTACCGTAACGCTTTGTACAGCTGCATTATCCGACATGATCCGGGCAAGGAGATCGGGTGCGGTAATGAAAAGCAACGTCACACAAAACATAAAGATGGCATTATATTTCGCCGTTTGCCACACAGATTTTTCTGCCAGCTCAGGGAGGCCGGCGCCCAGATTTTGACCAACCAAAGTCGCCGCAGCATTACTCAGGCCAAATGCTGGCAGGATAAAAAATATCAGCCAGCGAATGGCGATTGTGTAGCCGGCAATCGCATCACTTCCAAAATCTGTCATAAGACGGGCCATTACTATCCAACTTGCTGAGCCA
>JBBQSI010000342.1:0-4228 GCA_038213975.1 Chitinophagales bacterium | reverse complement strand
CCTTGTGGCTGATTTTGCTCATCCTCCCGAAGTGGAAAAGGCAATCACAGGCTGCCTGGAGAGCGGAAAAACAGTTCAGATCCTCGTTAATAATACCGGTGGGCCCAAGCCCGGTAAGCTTTCGGAGGCGACTACCGAAGCTTTCATCCAGGGCTTTCAGTCCCATCTTATTTGCAACCAGCTATTGGCGCAGGCGGTGATCCCCGGGATGAAAGCCGCCGGATACGGGCGCATTGTGAACGTTATTTCCACCTCAGTGAGGCAGCCGTTACCCGGGCTCGCAGTTTCCAATACCATCCGCGGGGCAGTAGCGGCCTGGTCAAAAACGCTTTCTATGGAAGTGGGGGAGTATGGCATCACGGTAAATAATGTGTTGCCGGGCTTTACGCGAACCTCCAGGTATGCTTCCCTTGTAAAATCGAGGATGGAGAGCTCCGGACAGCGTGAAGAAGAGATTGAAGCGCAGTTGTTGCAGGATATTCCCTTAAAAAGGATTGGCACACCTTCGGAATTTGGTGCAGTCGCGGCTTTCCTTTGCTCACCGGCAGCTTCTTATATCACCGGTGTAAGCCTGCCTGTCGACGGTGGAAAAATTTCTGCGATATAGGGTACGCTATTTGTTACCCTATTGCTGTAATCAAAAACAAAAAAATGAAATTCACAAAACAGTTTATTGCGATCCTGGTTTTATTCACCCTGTCATTCGCGGGGTGCAAGCCAAAAGATGCAGATCTGCAAACAACAGTGCAGGAAAAAATTAATGATATGTCCGATGCTTCCGGGGTTACCGTGGCCGTAAATGATGGCGTAGCAACGCTTTCCGGCGAGGTGCAGGATGCAGCTACAAAAGATGCTGCGGGCAAAGTGGCAGAAGATGTAAGTGGTATCAAATCAGTCGTTAACAATACAACAGTTGCTGCGCCTATGGCTCCGGTCACGATCACCAATGACGATGCTTTAATTCAAGGTGTAACAGACGCCACCAAAGATTATCCCGGCGTTGCGGCGGTAGTTAATAACGGCGAGATCACGCTGACAGGTACCATCGAACGGTCAAAGCTTCCCAACCTGATGCAGTCCCTGAATTCGCTGAACCCGAAAAAAATTACAAACAACCTAACCATAAAATAATCCACACAATGGCATTACAAGATAAATACAAAAAACTGGTAGATACTGCCTCCACCAGCGGCATCAGCGACCTGCAGGTGCGGGAAGAAAATAATGTGCTGTACATACGCGGTACGGCTCAGGACGGCAGCACAAAAGATAAGCTGTGGGATATTTACAACCAGATAGATCCTGATTTTCGTTCAGGCGATGTCGTTATGGACATCGACGTGGCTGCCAGCGGTGGCGCCAAACTTAAGGTGACCACGGAAACAAGCAACCTGAATATCCGCAAAGGACCGGGTACCGATCAGCCTATTGTTGGTAAAGCGGCACACAACGAGATCATTACACTGATCAGCAAAAGCAACGATCAGTGGTGGCTCGTGAAGACAGATGCGGGAGAAGAAGGCTACGCTTATGCGCAGTATCTCTCGCCACAATAATATTAATTGTTGATCACCATCAGTTGATAATCACCAAGCCTCACATTGTGGGGCTTTTTTTTAAATCAACTTTTCCAAGTCATTATTCCCGGAAAGTTTGTGGGATTTGATGAAATCAGTGACGAGGTAACTAATCAGTTTTCCGGCAAGCGGATAGTTTACCCCTGCGTCATTGGTCGCTATGCCTTCGGAAATGTGGAGGTAAGCCACCTCCAGCCGGGAAGCTAAAAAATTCACATATTGCCGGGCGTGCAGTATCTCAAATCCTGTTGGCGTCGCCGCACTGCTCAATACGCCGGCGATGCTGTCAAGATCGAGTTCGATACCAGTTGCCTTGTTATCGCAAAAACCTACGGCGTGGGCCATGGCCTGGTGAAAATTCATTTTTTCATGCAGAAAAATATTTTCCCAGGTAATGAAGTCGAGTGATTCATCTTTCATGATGTCATTTAGTACATTTTGCTGCAGGTAATTCTCGTGAATGCCCAACGCACAGTATTTACCCAGGTATCCTTCTTCCTTTGCGTAGCGAAAAGGATTGCCGCTGTGGCGCCCTTCCAAGGGGCGGTAATCCATGTGCGCATCCAGGTTGATGCAGTTTACCGATGAATTGGAAGCGTTGTGTTTTTTCTGTTGAGCTTTGGCGGCGCCGGCGATCAGCGGGTAGGCGTTGTTGTGTCCCCCGCCAATGGCGACGGGCATTTTATTATGGACGATGATGAGCTTCACGAGTTCCTCCACTTCTTCATCGATCGCGTTCACAGCATGACGGAAGGCCTTCGTTTTTTCTTCGTCGCTGGCGGCATTGGCCTTGATGAGATTTTTTACCTTACTGAAATCAAACCATCCCGCGAGAAAAATTTCGTTTCCATCTAAAAAATCATTGCTCTGCACATTCAGGAAACTGTCCAGGAAGGGCGCCCAGGCCGTAGCAGCACCGCCCACGCCGAGGTTTGCATGCACGCCGATGTCTTCAGGGATACCGAAAATCACGTAACGGGCGGTGGTGGCGGCGATTGCTTCTGCCAGTTTATCACCGGCGGCGCAGTGGATACGCTCCCCCAGCTTCGTCTCGAAGCGGCGGAGTTTCGTTTGTTTCAACAACATCCCTTTGTGAAACACCTTAAAATTTGGCAGCATAAAAAATTTTAATCGCTGATGAAAGAACCGTTTATCATCACCCTGTCAATATTGTTTCCAGCAAAGGCGTAGGGGAGGTATGCCAGTGAAGGTATGGGTTTCGTAAAAATAAGGTTCGCTCTTTTACCTGGTGTTATACTGCCGCAGGCCCCCTGCAGATCCATTGCATAAGCACCATTGATCGTTGCAGCATTGATCGCTTCCTCCGGCAACATTTTCATTTGTATGCAGGCGAGAGAGAGCATGAAATTCATATTTCCAGAAGGAGAGGAGCCGGGATTGAAATCCGAGGCGAGGGCAATGGCAGCTCCCGCATCCATCAACCGTTGGACAGGGGCATAGTTCATTCGCAGAAAAAAAGAGGCTCCCGGCAACACGGTACAAAGACCTCCAAAACTGCCGAGTTGACTGACTTCGTCATCCGTGAGCGTTTCGAGGTGATCGAGGGAAAGCGCATCGAGTTCAATACCTTTTCTAATTGCGCCGATGCTGTTCAGCTGGTTGACGTGGAGCTTGGGGCGCAGGCCGTGTGCCTTTGCCGCCAGGCAGATGGTTTCCATTTCAACCGGGCTGAAAAAGCCTGTTTCGCAAAACACATCCACAAAATCAGCGAGCTTTTCGCGGCCGATAGCCGGCAACATTTCTTCGGTCAACATTTGTATGTAACCTTCATGATAATGCTGAAAGACGGCGGGAAAAGCGTGCGCCCCGAGAAAAGTCGCGCATATGGGAATTGGCGCTTTTTCTTTGAGTTTTTTGATGACGCGAAGCATCTTCAATTCGCCTGCTAACGTCAAGCCATACCCGCTTTTTATTTCGACTGCGCCCGTTCCCAGGCTGATCATTTCCTGCAGCCGCTGCCAGGCGCTGTTCAAGAGTTCATCTTCAGAAGTGTTGTTTAGTTTTTCTGCTGAATGTAAAATACCTCCTCCATCTGCAGCGATTTCTGCGTAAGACTTCCCCTGTATTTTTTTTACGAATTCATCTTCGCGGCTGCCGGCAAATACAAGGTGGGTGTGGCTGTCGCACCAACAGGGTAGCACCGCAGTACCGGCTGGCAGTTGCGTGCATTGACGGTCAGTCCTCCCGAAGTTTTCCATTAACCCAAAGTCTGCTACCTCCCTGTCCTCAATCACGAGCCAGGCGTTTTTAAGAGATGGCAGCAATTGCATTTCCCTTCCCCGTACTTGTTTGGGATTTTTAGTTGCATTGACCAGCAATGGGATATTTGTAAAGATGTGGGAAGACATGCATTGCTAATTTAGGTGCAAATATTACAATCGATAAAAAAAACAAAGCACATGATCTATGAATCAACATGGTGCATTCTAAATTTGCCGCTTTGATGGACTGCACGTGGGCGGTGGACACCGCCCACTGCGGGCGGCCCTGGTTGGTGTCCCCACCAACCAGCGACAATTGGAATGCACCGATCAACATAGGTTCGCAGTTCAGCGTAAATGAAACATTACCTTTAGTGACAAGAAGTACGAAAATCCGTTCACTCAAAATTAGGAGCAGGAGATATTGAT
>JBBQSI010000341.1:0-4241 GCA_038213975.1 Chitinophagales bacterium | reverse complement strand
TTCTTCAGAAAGATAAAAAATGGAGAGGCAATCAACGTATATGGTGATGGCACTACCGAAAGAGATTACACTTTTGTCGGAGATATTATTGATGGGTTTGTGTCAGCTTTAAAATATGATTCTACCGGCTTTGAGATCATCAACCTTGGTAATAACCACTCTGTTAAGTTGAATGAACTCGTAGCTGCGATTGAGGAAGTAATCGGTGTAACTGCTAAAAAAAATCACTTGCCTGAACAGCCAGGCGATGTTCGCATTACCTACGCTGATATTTCAAAGGCAAAAAAGCTGCTGAAATATGCTCCGAAAACTAACTTACGGGAAGGGCTACGCGAATTTTATAATTGGTACGGGAGTTATTATTCTGAGATGACAGCGGCTTCTGAAAAAATCCGTGATGGCCTAAGCGCATAATAGACTCCTGGCAAAGAAGCAACGGCAGAAATTAGCCAAAAGGTCGCTGTAATAAAGACTCCGAGATTCTCTTCAATACCTATCAAGGCAGCAGCATTCATCATTACGTATTCCCGTGCGCCTAACCCCCCCACTGTCACCGGAACAACAGAAGCCAGGGAAGAAAGCAAAAAGCTAAATAAGTAAGGTGCAAAATGTTGATCACCACTTGCTGAAGCAAGGATACACCCTGCAGCAGCAACTTGCAATGATTGTACGATGATTGCCTTTCCATGCTTTTTCAACCATTTCCTGCTAAAACGGGGAAAGAATTTCCGTTCAATAAAATAATAGATAATGGTTGCAATCAAGAAGGCAAGCGCTGCAACGAAAAAGTATGATATAACTGCCGGGACAAAAAAAGCCATGAATAATAAGCAGCCGCCTACAGCCCAAAGACCACTGATTCTGTCCAGCAACAATGCCGTTACGAATTGACCTACAGGTTTCTTAAAATGGTTTTTTAGGAGATACACTTTGTAGCCATCTCCTCCAACACCGCCGGGCAGAAAGATGTTGTAAAACATACCCAGGACATACATCTTAAGGTTTTTCCGGAAGGAAATTTCAATATCAGTATCGCGTAAAAAGCCCAGCAGCCGTGACGAAGAAACGAATTGAGATAAAGAAAAAATAACAAATGCAAATACTAAAAAAAGCCAGTTACTTTTTTTCAGGATGCTTAAAATTTCGCCGGGATGAATCTTTCTAAATACGAAATACAGCAACAGCGCCGTGAAGAAAATTTTAAGTAATAGCTTGAAAAGATTCGCGGGCTTTGTGCTGCTCATTTGTGATTTGCCTTACCTGGTATGTTTTCCTGTTTGTCCCTTCGAAATAGGTACGTACGCTGATCTCTGCTATTATCCCGATGGTAATGAGTTGTATTCCTCCCAGGAAAAGAATCAGCCCCAGGATGATCAATGGTTTACCCCAAATATCGTGACCCAGAATTTTCAGTACCAGCAAATATATATTGATGATAATACCGAGCCCAAGAGAAATAAAACCAAGGGTGCCAAAAAGGTGCATGGGCTTCTGGATATATTTTCGAAAAAATATCATCGTCACCAGATCTGCCAATACTTTAAAGGTTCTGTTCAGCCCATATTTTGATTTTCCAAATTGCCTTGCATGATGTTTTACATCTACCTGTGCAATACTCGCACCTTGTTGCCTGGCTAATACCGGTATAAAGCGATGGAGCTCACCGTAGATACCCAGATCTTCAGCAATCTCCCGCTTAAAAACCTTTAGCGTACATCCATAATCTTGTATGTACACGCCCGTCAACTTCCTGATGACGGCGTTTGCAATTTTACTGGGGAACTTACGTAGCAGCCTTCCGTCCTGGCGGTTTTTCCTGTTGCCGGCCACCACGTCCCAATCTTCATCTTTCAGCTTCTTTAGCATAAAGGGAATGTCATCCGGGTCATTTTGAAGGTCGCCATCTAACAGTGCAATGTACCTTCCCTGCGCATGATCAATTCCTGCAGTCATTGCCGTACTCTGACCATAATTTTTTCTTAACTCAATCAGTGTGGTCCTCTGATCGATATTTTTCCTGATCTCCTGCTGGGTGCCGTCTGTAGAGCCGTCATCCACAAAGATCACTTCGTAATCTAAGCTGCTAAGTGCCGCAGACAAAGCCTGCATCATCGGCAACACATTCTCTCGTTCATTCATTACCGTTATGATGACAGAAAGTTCTTTCATGGTACTCTAAATAATTTCAGGTTATTTCGATAGGTTTTTACCTGCTCAGCGGCAGGGTTAGACAAGTCCCGGTCAAAAGTAAAATAATAACCCGGCAGGGTATCTGTTTCCGTAAATTTTACCGGCGCCATGCGGGTTGCTTCGATGTAAAAGATATACTTATGGTGGTTCGGCAAATCCAGAATATGCGGATGATATTGGTAAAAATAAAATGGTGAATTTTTGGCCGTCTTACCAGCATCTACAGCAAGCTCTTTTTCCGCCAGACGGGAGCTGTGCGCCATCCGGTGTGGCAAAACGAGCCAGCTAAATCCTAACCTTACTATGACCAGGAATGCCAGGAATAACATGATGAATACCTGGTTTGATTTGAACATCTGCCAGGTTAAAAAAATACAGAATAAAAAAACGACCGCCACTTTGAGATAGAGAAAATCTACAAAGCTTTCCAGTCCGGCAAATAAAGCAGCCGGTATAGCAAAAGTCACGAGGCTACAAAGAACGATGATGACGATCCGGAAAATTTTATTGGCCAGAGGATGAATAGTGCGGTAAGTAAAGTAAGCGTGTGCCCACACAATCAGCACCAATGGATACAACATTAAAATATAACGTGGCCGTGTTTCCGGCGACGCCCAGTACACCAACACATTAGCCAGGAAAACAAGGGAGATGAAAGCTAAAAACTTGTTGACTTTTATGCCTTTAAAAAAACGTTTATTTAAACAGAAAATAATTAATAGACTGGCTGGAAACAATTGCCATAATTGATCAAAGGGGAAAAGCAGGACGTAACTTATGGTCTTTGAGATTGCTGTATTTGCGGCGGTGCGCTGACTGCTCTGGTTCCAAATCGTGCTGAAGTACGCGCCGAGAGCTGGATTATGCAGATAGTAGATAAAGAAATAGGTCCCGATTATTAGCAGGCAGAAAATTCCTGACAAAATGTGTTGCCAGCTAAAAAGCTGCTTCAGGTTTTTCGTGTAGGCAAGCAATGTTAGTATGGTGATACCCTGGAAAACTATGGATGGCAGCCCTTTCATCAGGAAGGTAATCCCGGTGATTGTGTAGGAAGCAAAGAATAACCAAAACCAATTTTTCTTTTGATAGAAAAAAAAGATCAGCATAAAGGAGATAAACGTGAACCAGGAATACATGATATCGATATGCCCAATCATTGAATCGTAACTTATCATGCGCCCGTATAACAACGAGAAGAGTCCGGCAACAGCACCAATTCGTTGGTCCTTTAAAAAAAACGAAGCGGCTTTATAAATAGTTATCGCAAATAAAAAAAGTGGAACCAGCGCCGGGAGCCGTGTAACAAATTCTGAAAAGCTGCGGGTAACGAGGTAACAGGCAGCAAGTATCCAGTTGTACAATGGAGGCTTGTTATAATAATATTCCCCGCCGATGGTGGGCACGGCATACTTGCCGGTTAGGATCATCTCGAGCGCAACATTTGCTCTTGTGGGTTCATCGGCAAAAAGAGGCTGAAGACCTAAATTGATAAAAAACGCGGGGATGGCTAAAAGTAGCAGCAGATAGAAAAATCTCCCGGGGTTGACCTCAAAAAATTTATCGATGCGCAACATCCCCCAAATATAAATGAAGTGCGTTGCGCACTCCTTTCAAAAGAAAAGCAAGTTTATTGAAATTGTCAGGTTGTGACTGGTAAAGGAACGGAATGGATGGCCGCTGCCATTTCTTTGATAAGGCTTTCATCTTTTTCGATCGCATTGCCTATCACGATCAAATCGGCGCCGGCCTTACAATTCAGGTAGGCCTTTTCAGGATCGGTGATGCCGCCGCCAACCACAAGGGGAATGCTGATATGTTCAGCCACTTTGCTGATCATACTTTCCGTGATAGCCCGTTTCGCGCCACTGCCTGCGTCCATATAGATGAGCTTCATCCCAAGCATTTCGCCGGCCATCGCCGTGCACATGGCAATCTCGTTTTTATCGGCAGGAATAGGAGTAGCATTTGAAATATAAGAAACCGTGGTAGGCGAGTCGCCATCTATCACCATGTAGCCGGTACTCATAATTTCCAGCCCACTCTTCTTAATG
>JBBQSI010000340.1:0-4258 GCA_038213975.1 Chitinophagales bacterium | reverse complement strand
GAAAGATTCCACATCAAAATTCCCAAATCACACAGGATGTTTTATAAAACAATTGGTGGCTCCCCATGGCTGGACACAAGCTATACTGTGTTCGGAGAGGTAGTTTCCGGAATGGATGTAGTAGAGAAGATTGCCAATGCTCCAAAAGATAAAAATAATCGCCCGCTGAAAGACATTAAAATGACGGTGTCCTTCCTCAAGTAATATTGATAATTTTAACCCCTAAATTGCAGTTTGAAAGCAGAGATTATGACTTATCCCGAAAATTTAAAATATACTAAAGACCACGAGTGGATTTCCCTCGATGGAGATACAGCTACCATAGGTATCACTGAATTCGCTCAGCATGAGTTGGGAGACATTGTTTTCGTCGAAATCGAAACAGTAGGTAAAAAGCTTCCGGCTGAAACAGTTTTTGGCACTGTAGAAGCTGTAAAGACTGTGAGTGATCTTTTTCTGCCAGTATCCGGTACAATCCTGGAAGTAAATCCCATGCTGGAAAAAGAACCTGAAAAAGTAAATACCGATCCGTATGGTGAGGGTTGGATGATCCGGATGAAAGTGGATAATACTTCCGATGTAGAGTCACTTTTGGACGCTGCTGCATATGAAGGCATGGTGACCTGATATTGTCATGAGCAAATCCCTTTTTTTAAGATTTCTGCCCGGTATCGGCTGGTTTTTTATTGTAGCGCTGCTCACCTGTTTGCCAGGAAAAGATATTCCGGAGATAGGTTGGTTAGAGCAAATCCAGTTTGATAAAATAGTTCACATGGGACTATTTGGTGTCCTGGTCTTCCTTTTTGCGTTGCCACTTTTTTATAATAAATTAATGCTGGTGTCGAACCTCAGGATTGTTTTTTTGATCACATTGTTTTCGATTGCCTGGGGACTGGCTATAGAGTTTATACAAAAATACTGGGTAACAGGCCGGGACTTCGATTTGCTCGATTGGGCTGCAGATAGCTTTGGAAGCCTTGTCGCCTGCTGGTGCTGCTCTTGGATACTAAAAAATAAAAATAATCAGCCCTGGCTGAAAAAAATGCTGGGGTAAAACCTACAGTAACTAAACAAATAAGATCCCTTGAATATCGTTGTAGCAATGAGGCCAGTTTTTTAAATAATACCTTTGCATGCTTTTAATTACTAATAATGGAATATAATACTACCCGAAATCATCTGGAGATCCGCGAATACGGCAGGCATATTCAGAAGATGGTTGAATACGTTTTGACGCTTGAAGATCGCGAGCAGCGCCAGAAAAATGCCTATGCGCTGATCGAATTGATGGGATTCTTGAACCCACATTTAAAAAATGTTGAAGATTTCCGGCACAAGCTCTGGGATCACCTTTTTCTCATAAGCGACTTTAAGCTGGATGTGGACAGCCCATACCCAATCCCAACCCGCGAAACGCTGAAAGCTAAGCCAGATCCGCTTACCTATCCTAAACGCCACCCGCGTTACAATCATCTTGGAAAGAATATTGAAATAGTAATAGATAAGGCACTTAGCGAATCGGACCCTGATAAGCGCCAGGGGTTTGCAAATGCCATTGCCTATTACATGAAGCTGACTTACAGCAACTGGCATAAGGAACTTGTACACGACGACAATATCCAAACTGAACTGGCTGCCATTACAAAAGGTGAACTTGAGTTCAACAACCGTCCTTTCGTCAAGCATAAAGTTGAGCCGATTAAGGACGAATTTAGCGGAGGTAAATACCGGAAAAATTTCAGTTCCCGCAACAACAACAATCGTAATAACCAGGGGCGGGATCGCGGTAGAAAAAATTTCTCGAAAAAAAGGTATTGATCTTTTTAAAATATGGATGAACCCGGCTTTTTATTGCCGGGTTTTCTATTTTTTGCATCTTGCACCATCCTGCAATCTTTTTCTGACCTCTAAGTTTAAATATCGATGGCAATTTTTGAAGTCACAGGTGGCAAAAAACTAAGTGGAGAGATAACTCCGCAGGGTGCAAAAAATGAGGCACTGCAAATTATTTCTGCGGTGATTCTCACCAAAGAGAAGATCACAATTTCCAACATACCCGATATCATAGATGTTAACCTGCAGATAGAACTTTTAGCAGGCCTGGGGGTAAAAGTCAATAGGGTGTCACGGGACACCTGCATTTTCCAGGCTGATGACATAGACGCAGATTATCTCTCTTCTGCCGACTTTAGAAAGAAGACCGGGCGGTTACGGGGCAGCGTTATGCTGGCCGGGCCGATGCTCGCAAGATTTAAAAAAGCATACGTGCCAAAACCCGGTGGTGATAAGATCGGACGGAGAAGACTTGATACACATATCCTGGGCTTTCACAAGCTCGGCGCAACGTTTAATTACCAGAGCGACGATTCATACTTTGAAATATCCACTTCCGGGCTGAAAGGGAATTACCTGCTGCTGGATGAGCCAAGCGTGACCGGAACGGCAAATATCATCATGGCAGCAGTGCTGGCAGAAGGCACCACTACCATCTACAACGCGGCGTGCGAGCCATACATTCAGCAACTATGCCTTATGCTGAACAGCATGGGTGCGGATATTTCAGGGCTAGGCAGTAATAAACTCACCATTACAGGTGTTACTATTTTGTCTGGTACCACACACAGTATGCTTCCGGATATGATTGAAGTTGGCTCTTTTATCGGGCTGGCGGCAATGACGCAAAGCGAGCTGCTCATAAAAGGAGTTGGTCTGCCGCACCTGGGCGTGATTCCCGAAAAGTTTCAGCAACTTGGGATTCAAATGGAGTTCCGCGATGATGATATTCGGATTCCTGAACAGGACTCTTACGAAGTTCAAACTTTTCTTGACGGTTCAGTTTTGACAATTTCTGATCATCCCTGGCCTGGGTTTACACCAGACCTTCTAAGCATACTACTTGTTGTCGCCACCCAAGCAAGGGGCAGTGTGCTTATCCATCAAAAGATGTTTGAAAGCCGTCTCTTTTTTGTAGACAAGCTGATAGAAATGGGAGCACATATAGTTCTGTGCGATCCACACAGAGCAGTAGTTGTAGGTTTGGAACGTACCCATAAATTAAAAGGTATTCGCATGAGCAGCCCGGACATAAGGGCTGGAGTAGCACTATTGATTGCGGCTCTCAGCGCTGAGGGGAAAAGCGAGATACAAAACATTGAACAAATAGACAGGGGATACCAACATATTGATAAAAGATTACAGGCCCTGGGGGCTGAGATTGTGAGGAAGTAACTGTAGTACGAATGGTAAAACAATATAAGAAGATCATCTTAGTGACGGCTCCATCTGGTGCCGGTAAAACCTCGATCATCCATCACCTGGTGAAAACCTTTCCGCAATTAGCATTCAGCGTTTCCGCGACCACGAGAAAAGCCAGAGTTAATGAGGTAGAAGGCGCAGACTATTATTTCATTAGTGAAGAAAGTTTCAAGCAAAAGATCCATCAAAAGGAGTTTTTGGAATGGGAAATGGTGTACGAAGGCAAATATTATGGTTCTTTAAAAGAAGAGATCGAGCGCATTTGGTCACTGAACAAAGTTCCTATTTTGGATATCGATGTACAAGGTGCAATACATGTGCAGCAACAATATCCGGTGAATACTTTTTCGTTATTCATTCAGCCGCCGTCTGAAGATGTGTTGCGAAAGCGACTGGAACTTAGAGGTTCAGAAACGCCTGAGTCATTGCAGGCGAGGATTAACAAGTCATCTTTCGAGATCACTTTTCGTTCACATTTTCAGCACGTAGTTGTAAACAATCATTTTGAAACCGCCTGTGGGGAAGCTGAAAAAATTGTAAAAGAATTTTTGGAAAAACAATCTCCGGCAGCATCATAATTCTTTAGGAATAATATTTTTGTTTATGGACTGGACTTCAATTATTGCCATTGCATCAGCACTGATTGTCATAGGGTTTTTTGCCGGCATTGAGATAGCGTTTGTTTCAGTAAGTAAACTTTCCGTTGAGCTCAAGAAAAAGCAGGGAAGTTATCCTGGAAAAGTATGGTCTGGATATATGGAAAATCCAGCCCGGTTTATAGGCACAACGCTGGTTGGTCTCAACATCGTGTTGGTGGTCTATGGATTGCTGTGGAGCGAAGTGTTGGATAGTGTTTGGCAGTTTTGGAATATCCAGGACACATATGTAAAACTGATTGCTGAAACGGTTATATCCACGATTCTCCTGTTGTTGTTTGAATTTATTTTCAAAGCCATTTTCCGTGCTAAGAACAATGCGATTATCAGCAGTACGATCATCACTT
>JBBQSI010000339.1:0-4260 GCA_038213975.1 Chitinophagales bacterium | reverse complement strand
ATCTTGTTAACGACACTTCTGATCCCCAGGCGCTAAACCTCGGCAAGAAAACAGGGTTATTCATAGCAGCTATCGCTTTATTGAAATTACTTAGTATGAATCCACACTGGGATATTGGTGTCGATCAGTTTCTATTTGCCTCAAAATTAGCCGGCAACCGCATGACGCCGAATACTGCTTTTAATTTTTTGATTATTGGCCTTGGCATTTTCTTCACAGACCGCAAAACAAAAAAGAACCGGGTATATACACAGTTACTTGTTCTGGTAGCTTTAGTAGTGAGCGTCTGGGCCGTCATTGGCTATTTGTATGGTTCCGGCCCCTTGTTCCAGTTTTCAGTATTGCGGCCTATGGCCCTGAACACATCTGTGGCCTTTATCATGCTTTCCGGCAGCATATTATTTTCAAGGCCGGATACGGGTTTTGTAAGTGTTTTGCTCAGCAGGAAACTGGGCGGAGTAATCTTTCGAAAACTACTTCCCTTTGGGATAGGCGTACCAGTTATCATCGCCCTGCTTAGGCTTGAAGGGGAGAAAGCAGGATATTTCAACAATGAATTCGGCTCTTCGCTCGCCATTATATTCATCGTTACAATTTTTGTATTGCTAATGTGGTCACTCGCCAGTTCTCTGAACAAAGCGGATGGCGAGCGCAATGACGCGGAGCAGAATCTGAGAAAGGTGTCGGAAGAACTGGCAGAAAATGAGGGAAAATATAAGAACCTGATAGAAAATGCCGGCGTAGTGATGTTTACCACTTCCATGGATGGCTATTTTACGTTTGCCAGTTCCAGGGCATTTCAACTTACAGGTTTCACGCGTGAGGAACTGCATCAAATGCATTTCACCTCGCTGATAGATCCGGATCATAGAGACCTGGTAACTGAGAAATACTTAAACCAGGTAATCAATAAGATAAGCGAAACCCAAACTGAATTTATAATCATCACCCGTTCCGGTGAGAAAAAATGGGTGGAGCAGTCTGCCGTCATGGTAGAGAATAATGGTATTCCTATTGGCTTTCAATGTGTGGTAAAGGATATATCTGAGCGCAAAACAATGGAAGGCGTAGTGAGGAAATATGAGAAAGAACTTGTGCAAAATCAAAAGCGCCTTCAGTCGGTGCTGGATAATGCCACATCGTTTATCTACATCCAGGACATCGAGGGCAAGTACCTGGTGGTGAATCAGCAGTTCAAGGATATTTTTAATGTAGAAGAAGAAGACGTAATTGGCAAAACAGTCTTTGACTTTATTGACCACGGCATGGCAACAAGGCTTACAGCCGGAAGCGAAGAAGTGCGCAAAACAAACAAGGATGTGGAGACAGAAGAGATGATAGAAATGAGCGATGGCCCTCATCACTTCCTGATAACTAAATTTCCTTTACTCGATGGTCAAAATAAGATGTACGGGCTCGCGGGCATTGGCACCGACATTACAGACAGAGTGCGCAATGAAGAACTGCTCAGGCAATCAAAGAAGGTTGCCGAAGATGCAAAAAAATTGCAGGAGCAGTTTCTCGCCAATATGAGCCACGAGATACGAACGCCTATGAACGGCATACAAGGAATGACTGATCTTTTGCTGGAAACAGATCTTACGGAAGAGCAGGTGGATTTTGCCACCACCATTAAAAGATCATCAGACAACCTGCTGGTGATCATCAATGACATTCTTGATTTTTCCAAAATACAAGCTGGCAAACTCACCATCGAAAATATTGAGTTCCGGTTGACCGAGGTGCTCGACAACATTAAGGCAATTTTCCGGCAAGGGCTGCGCGAGAAAAATCTTGAACTTACTATTAAAATAGAAAAAGGGCTACCGGGAACTTTGCAGGGTGACCCCTATCGTCTCAACCAGATATTGGTTAACATCATTGGCAATGCTATTAAGTTCACCAATGAAGGGACAATCTCCCTGAACATTTCTACAGATAAAAAAACAGCAGATGCTGTAGATCTTAAGTTTGTAATTCAGGATTCCGGCATTGGAATTCCGCAGGAAAAACTGGAGAACATCTTTGAAAGCTTTACCCAGGCAACTACGGACACCTCACGTAAATATGGTGGTACTGGTTTAGGCCTGGCTATTACCCGGCAGTTGCTGGAGCTGCAAAACGGCAACATCCGTGTAGAAAGCGAACTTGGAAAAGGCGCGACATTCTACTTCACAATACCTTATGGTTACCTGGCTGGCAGTAAAAAACTTTTCCTGCCCGGGAAAGACGTAAAAGCGTATAAATCACTTTTCCAGGGCAACCGATTTCTTGTAGCAGAAGACAACGAAGTGAATCAAAAAGTGATAACGCATGTGCTAAAAAAAGCTGGCGGACAGGTGACAGTGGTCGGCAACGGCCGGGATGCCATTGAAGTGCTTAAGAGCGATAATTCTTATGACCTGATCATTATGGACCTGCAGATGCCAGATATTGATGGCTATGCTGCCACGGTGCACATCAGGACAAAATTAAACCTGGCGATACCCATAATTGCGATGACTGCTTCGGCGTTAAAAGGTGAGAAAATTAAGTGCCTGGAGATCGGCATGAACGAATACCTGTCCAAACCATTTGATATACATCAACTATATAAAATCATCAGCCACTTATTAGCTGACATGACATTAAAAACCGCATCTATGGAAACAGAAAAATCAATCAACGACGTACTATTCGATCTAAGCATGGTACAGGAAATGGAAGATCACGAGTACACGGCAGAAATTCTCACCTTGTTTCTCACGACTACACCGGACGAAATTTATGAACTGAAAAAAGCTTGCGCAGTTACCGACTTCGATTACATCTACCGGGTCGCGCACAAGATTAAAGGCAGTGCGGGATTGCTCCAGGCAAACAGGCTTGTGCAGGTCCTGATGAAATTGGAAGAACTCGGGAAAGCAAAAGTGAATGAAGGTCTTGTAGTGTTAGGAGAACGTGCCGGCGCCGAATACAAAATGCTGGAGAACCCGCTAAGAGACGAACTAAAGTCAGTGCAGACCGCAATGCGGCAGGCAGTCTGATCCGCTTACAAATACATTTAAAACTTTATGGTGAAAATAAAATGACAGCCTGCATCTCTTGCAGACTGTCATTTTATTTTGCACAGCTTACTAACGGTATGGAGTAATTGATTTTATATAGTTATCCGATCGATGTTGATTCCTCTTTCCCCTTTTTCCTGCTGCCGAAAATCCTCCTGACCAAAGCAGGCACACACTTATGCTTATTTTTGCTTCCATTTTCAAACGACCCATTAATAATTAATTATGGAATACAGCGCAGATGCCGCACGCTACAACGAAATGGAATACCGCCGGTGCGGGAACAGTGGAATAAAGCTCCCGGCTATTTCACTCGGGCTATGGCACAATTTCGGTGACATTGATGATTATGAAAATTGCCGCAGCATTTTGCATACTGCTTTTGATCATGGGATCACTCACTTTGACCTCGCAAATAATTACGGTCCACCGCCGGGCGCTGCTGAAGCGAATTTTGGCAAAATTTTAAAGCAGGATTTCCTGCCTTACCGGGACGAACTGATCATTTCATCAAAAGCCGGTTGGGGCATGTGGCCCGGGCCTTACGGCGACTGGGGCTCTAAAAAATATTTAGTAGCCAGCCTGGATCAGAGCCTGAAGAGAATGGGGCTTAAATACGTCGATATTTTTTATCACCACCGTCCTGATCCGGCGACTGACCTGGAAGAAACAATGACGGCGCTTAACCTGATGGTTCGCCGGGGAAAAGCACTGTATGTCGGTATTTCCAGCTATCAACCAAAAGAAGCAGCAAAGGCTATTAAGATTCTAAAAGATCTTGGAACGCCCTGCCTCATACACCAGCCCAGGTATTCCATGCTGGACAGGTGGGTAGAAGATGGATTGTTGGATCTCCTGGAAAAAGAGCAAGTGGGATGCATAACCTTTTCCTCTTTGGCCCAGGGTATTCTCACCAGTAAATATTTAAATGGAATCCCTGCCGACTCACGGGTGGGCCGCCATTTGGAAAATGGGGCGATAGATGAAGCACAGATCACTGATAAGATAGTTGATAAAGTAAAAAAGCTGAATGAAATAGCCACTCACCGCGATCAAACGCTGGCACAAATGTCGCTGGCGTGGATACTTAAAGATCCGCGCATCACTTCCATTGCACTCGGCGCCAGCAAGCCATCGCAGGTGACTGATGCGATTAAAGCCACATCAAATTATGCTTTCAGCAAAAAGGAACTGAGTAAGATTGAAAAGATTC
>JBBQSI010000338.1:0-4274 GCA_038213975.1 Chitinophagales bacterium | reverse complement strand
GCGTGGTAAGCATGTTAGCCGTACCATAGAATCATTAGTTGCAGAAGCAACGGGCCTGGTTAAACGCGGTGTAAAAGAAATTATGCTTATTGCCCAGGAGCTCACTTATTACGGCCTGGATATTTACAAAAAGCGATCCCTGCCCAAACTTTTGCATGCACTAGCTGACATTTCCGGATTGGAATGGATTCGTTTACATTATGCTTATCCGTCAAAATTCCCGATGGACATTATCGATGTAATGAAAGAACGCAGCAATATTTGCAATTACCTGGACATCCCGCTGCAGCATGCGAGTAACAGGATGTTGAAGAGCATGAAGCGGCAGATCTCCCGCGAAGAAATGGAAGACATTATCGGGGAAATTCAGTTTCGCCTTCCGGGCATCTGCCTGCGTACTACACTGATAGCCGGTTTCCCGGGCGAAACAGATGGAGACGTAGAAGAGCTCGTGATGTTTCTCAAAAAAATAAAATTTGATCGCGTAGGCGTTTTTACGTACAGCCACGAAGAAGGCACTGCTGCCTATGGCCTGGAGGATGATGTGCCCGCAGAAGTAAAAGAAGAAAGGGCACGTTATATCATGGAATTTCAACAGGATATTTCATTCCAAAAAAACCTGGATAAAGTTGGACAAACGTTCAAAACAATTGTCGATAAAAAAGAGGCTGGGCGTTACATTGGCAGAACTGAGTTTGATAGTGTGGAAGTTGACAACGAAGTTATTATTCATTCCCCGCGAAAATTAGCGCAGGGTGATTTTGTAGATGTACTTATTGAGAAGGCTTACGATTACGATTTAGAAGGTACAATTATTCCCTAGTTCCGTATATTTATTCCAATCAGTACGATTTTCCAATCACTACGATCACCGGTTTTCGGTAGACTGTTGCCCGATTCTTTATGACCACCTCCTTTACACCATGACAGTACATGATAGAGGGCCTTTAGCTTACGGTTACCTTAGTATGAATTGCTTGATGTGAAATCTTTATAAATGGGTGTACTTCTCGGTGTCATTTTTCATTTCATAGGTGGATTTGCTTCAGGGAGTTTTTACATGCCATATAATAAGGTCAAGGGTTGGCACTGGGAAAGTTTCTGGCTGATCGGCGGTTTGTTTTCATGGTTGATAGTTCCAACGCTGGCTGCCTACCTCACCATTCCTGCTTTTGCTGAAATCATCACTAACACGGGTTCAGGGATTGTGCGCACAACTTTTATGATGGGTGTGCTCTGGGGTGTTGGCGGGCTGATGTATGGGCTGGGCGTGCGTTACCTCGGTATGAGTTTGGGTAACTCTGTCATACTGGGATTTTGCCTTGCTTTTGGCGCACTGGTACCGGCGATTTATTACGATTTTTATCCGGAAGCAGGGAAAGTGTCTTTTTCACAATTGTTACAAACCAGCGGTGGTAAATTCGTCTTGTTGGGTGTTTTGATATGCCTGGCGGGAATTGCAGTGTGTGGGTTGGCCGGGATGCGGAAAGAAAAAGAACTTACGCCTGCGGAGAAAACGGTAGGTGTACAGGAATTCAGCCTTGTCAAAGGTTTAATAATTGCAACAGTCTCGGGCATTTTAAGCGCATTTTTTAATTTCGGTATTGAGGTTGGAAAGCCTATGGCTAACCAGGCAGTTGATATGGGGTTCAATCCGCTGTTTCAAAATAATGTAACATTTGTCGTGATCTTGTGGGGCGGTCTCGTCACAAATTTTATTTGGTGTATGATTTTAAATATGAAAAATAAGTCTTTTGGAGACTACACAAAAAAAGCAACGCCGCTGGTAAATAATTACCTGTTTTGTGCGTTGGCGGGCACCACGTGGTTTCTTCAATTTTTTTTCTACGGCATGGGAGAGAGCAAACTGGGCAATGGCGCCAGTTCGTGGATTCTTCACATGGCGTTTATCATCCTGGTTGCTAATATGTGGGGAATAGTTTTACGGGAGTGGAAAGGAACCACGCTTAAGACACGGCGGACAATCACTACAGGCATACTGATGATCATATTATCAGTATTGGTGGTGGGATATGGAAATTCAGTTAAATAAATTTACGTCAACGAAAACAAGCTGATATGGAAATGGTGACTTCGTATAATCATGTAAGTTATTTATGGGATGAGGAAGAAGCGGCCAAATTAGAAGGAGACCAGGTGGCTTTACTTATTTACCGCTCAAACCTGCTGGGCGCAGATCTTCGCCTCACTAATTATGGCGGTGGCAATACTTCCTGCAAGGTTTCAGAAAAAGATCCACTCACCGGGGAAATGAAAGAAGTGATGTGGGTGAAAGGCTCAGGCGGCAATCTTGGCACGCTTTCTCGGGATGGCCTGGCGTCGCTCTATCTCGATGAACTGCACGGACTAAAAAAGGTTTATCGTGGCCTCGAACACGAAGACGAGATGGTCGGCCTTTTTAATCACTGCATCTACGACTTAAATTCAAAAGCCCCTTCAATCGATACACCGCTGCACGCTTTTTTACCTTTCAGACATATTGATCATTTGCATCCGGATGCCGTGATTGCAATAGCTGCTGCAAAAAACGGCGAGGAAATTACAAAACAACTTTTTGATGGAACCATCGGTTGGGTACCCTGGCAGCGGCCAGGTTTCGACCTGGGCCTGCAGATGCAGAAGTGCCTGGAAGAGAATCCGGGTATCCGGGGCATCATCTTAGGCTCGCATGGTTTGTTCACCTGGGGAGATACAGCCTTCGATAGTTATGTAAATACATTGGAAGTGATCGAACGATGTGCCCAGTATATTGAAGATAAGGTTGCGGAAGGGGGTGACGTTTTTGGCGGAGCAAAAGTGGAGAACATTGGCCAGGCTCAAAGGCGTGAGCAGGCAGCCAGGATTGCACCAATCCTGCGGGGTTTTTGTTCTGCTGATGTACATATGGTTGGCCACTTTTCTGATGCGCCACGTGTGCTGGAATTCATCAATTCAAAAAGGCTCGACAAACTTGCGCCCATGGGCACTAGTTGCCCGGATCATTTCCTGCGCACTAAGATAAGTCCGCTGGTCCTGCAATTGGAGCAGGGAGAAGATTTGGGAAATGCAGAGGATATAAAAAAGAAGTTACTTCCCGCCTTTGAAAACTACCGGGAAATGTATGCCGGCTACTATAAAAAATGCAGGCATGATAACAGTCCCGCAATGCGAGATCCCAATCCAGTTGTGATATTGTATCCCGGCATAGGCATGTTTACTTTTGCGAAAAACAAACAAACAGCCCGCGTAGCAGCAGAATTTTATCTCAATGCTATTAATGTGATGCGTGGAGCGGAAGCAATATCAGGATACACTTCTCTTCCCAGGCAGGAAGCATTCAATATTGAATACTGGTTACTGGAAGAGGCAAAGCTTCAGCGGATGCCAAAGCCAAAAGCCCTCGCGGGGAAAATTGCTTTGATCACAGGCAGCGCCGGTGGCATTGGAAAGGCGATCGCTAAGAGGCTTGCGGCAGAAGGAGCCTGCATCGTGTTGAATGATATAGACGCAAACAGACTGGCAGAAGCCACAGACGAGTTTGAAAAAAGTCTTGGGAAAGATACCTCAATAAGTACCGTGCTGGATGTAACAGATCACGCGACGATTGTGTCGGCTTTTCAAGCGGCAGCACTCAACTTCGGCGGCATAGACATTATCATTAATAATGCAGGACTCTCCATTTCGAAACCCATCGAAGCGCATACTGAAAAGGACTGGGATCTCCTGTACAACGTCCTGGTGAAGGGACAATTCTTTGTGACACAGGCCGGCGTAGAAATGATGCGCAAACAAGGCATCGGCGGAGATATCGTAAACATTGTCAGTAAAAATGCGCTGGTTAGCGGCCCGGATAACGCCGGCTATGGCTCTGCGAAAGCAGCACAATTACACTTAAGCCGGCTTAACGCAGCGGAACTCGGAAAGTTTGGGATACGCGTAAACGTTGTGAACCCTGATGCCGTTATCAGTGATAGCAAAATTTGGGAAGGAGCCTGGGCGGCGGGTCGTGCCAAAGCATACAATGTTACGGTTGATGAACTGCCTGCATACTATGCAAAGCGGACGTTGCTCAATAAGGTTATCAATCCTGCTGATATTGCCAATGCCTGCTTTGCTTTGGTAGGGGGGCTTTTGAATAAATCCACCGGCAACGTCATCAATGTAGACGGTGGACTCCCGCATGCATTTGTCAGGTAATTTCCTGTAAAAATTTCCCCGGTTGAAATCGATGCGCTGTACCTTTCCTTTCATGGAAAATAATGCAACGCAGTTTC
>JBBQSI010000337.1:0-4277 GCA_038213975.1 Chitinophagales bacterium | reverse complement strand
ATCAGCTCTTTGCAATCAGAAGGGCTTAAGTTCTCAAAATCGTATGCCCGGGGAACATTAATAAAAAGATCATTCCATTTTATGAAAGGACCAAACCTGCCCTTTCCCCTGGTGATTGGTTTTTCTTCGTAAAAACCGATCGGCGCATCCCCGGCTTGTTTCGCCTTGATTATTTCAATCGCTCTTTGTAAATCCACTTCCATTAAATCTTCTCCCCGTGGTATGGAAACAAACTGCTCTCCAAACTTCACGTATGGACCGAAGCGCCCGATATTTACTGCCACCTCGTTGTCTTCATAGGTGCCAAGAGTTAATGGTAATTTGAAAAGTTCCAAAGCATCTTCCAGGCCGATCGTTTCAATACTTTGAGTAGATTTTAATTTTGCGAATCGTGGTTTTTCTTCATCGTCCGCGGTGCCAATCTGCACCATCGGGCCGTACCTTCCCATTCTGGCAAATACAGGCTTTCCGGAAGCCGGGTCTGTGCCGAGCTCACGTTCACCTTTAGCCCGCTCGGCGTTTTCCAGTGTGTGCTCCACATTTTGGTGAAATGGTTCGTAAAACCTGCCCACCATAGAACTCCATTGTTGTTTCCCTTCGGCTATCTCATCAAATTCTTCTTCGATGTTAGCAGTAAAAGAATAATCCATTACAGTGGTAAAATGCTGGCTGAGAAAATCTGTCACAACCAGGCCGAGATCAGTTGGAACAAGTTTCGATTTTTCGGCACCCGTGTTTTCCTGCACTACCTTTTTAGTGAGTTCATCATTTTTTAGGGTGATCACCCGCAACTCACGCTGTCTTCCCTCTTTATCTCTTTTCTCTACATAATTCCTTTTTACAATAGTGCTGATCGTGGGAGCGTAGGTGCTTGGCCGTCCTATTCCTAACTCTTCTAATTTTTTCACCAATGACGCTTCCGTATATCTTGCGGGTGGCCTCGTGAATCTTTCAGTTGCCGTCATTTTTTCAATACCCAGTAACTGTCCTTCTTCCAACCTTGGAAGGCGGCTGTCTGTACCGGACGGCAATTGCTCACTTTCATCTTCATCACTGCTTTCGGTATATACCTTAAGAAAACCGTCAAACTTCAATACTTCGCCGCTCGCAGTCAGTTCATCATCCGTGGTGCTTATTTTAATGGCAGCAGTTGTTTTCTCCAGGATTGCGTCACTCATCTGGCTGGCAATCGTCCTTTTCCAAATAAGGTCATAAAGCCGCGCTGTTTCCTGGTCTTCGATGGAAGTTACCTGCATTTCCGTTGGACGAATGGCTTCGTGCGCTTCCTGCGCAGATTCATTTTTATTTTTATACTGCCGGGCATACAGGTATTTTTCACCAAACATGTCACTCACCACTTCCTTTATTTTGTCCTTTGCCAAATTGCTGAGGTTGAGGCTATCGGTACGCATGTAAGTGATATGCCCGTTTTCATACAGCTTTTGGGCCAGCGACATCGTCCGGCTAACACCATACCCCAGTTTCCTGCTTGCTTCCTGCTGTAAGGTAGAGGTTGTGAATGGTGCCGCAGGTGATCTTTTTCCTGGCTTTACAGTTATGCTTCGGACAGAATAATCAGCACCTTTGCATTTTTCCAGGAAATCTTCAGCATTTTCAACCGTTCTCTGCCTCCCGTCTTCGGCTTGAAACGATATGGCCTGTCCGTTGTCTTCGGCAGACAGTGTTGCTTCTATCTTGAAACTACTGGTCGAAATAAATTGGTTGATTTCCCTCTCTTTTTCCGCAATCAGCTTTACTGCAACGCTTTGCACCCGGCCTGCGCTCAGTCCGCCCTGCATGCCGATCTTTCTCCAAAGCACCGGCGATAATTCAAAACCTACCAGCCGGTCCAGCACACGGCGGGCCTGCTGGGAATTTACCAAGTTCATATTTATGCGACGGGGATTTTCAACCGCATTTTGAATCGCAGACTTGGTAATTTCATGAAAAACTATCCTTTTTGTAGTATCTACATCAAGTCCTAATACTTCCGCAAGGTGCCAGCTTATACTTTCTCCTTCACGGTCTTCATCCGACGCCAGCCAAACTTCTTTAGATTTTTTTGCCAGTTGCTGGAGTTCTCTTACGATTTTCGCTTTATCATCAGGTACTTTGTAGCGCGGAGCAAAGTGATTGTTTACATCAATACCCATGTCATCTTTCTCAAGGTCCCGTATATGGCCATAGCAACTCTTCACTTCGAAATCGCTCCCTAGAATTTTTTCGATAGTTTTCGCTTTAGCCGGGGACTCTACAATCAACAAATTTTTAGCCATGGTCAATATATTCTTCGACAAGGTTCGGGACAAAAACGCCGAATTTTCGATTTTCGCATTGCTGCAATATTAACTTAAAAAATAAAAAGCAAAATTTTACTATATTGATTTTTAATATCATAGCATTATCTTCATGGGCCGCAAATAACTGGTTGTCATTAAAATCGAAAGTGTTTTTTAACCCGCCCGTGGACCAGCTTCCGGTGAAGTTTATTGCCACAGATTTGTGGTACTTTGATACAAAAACTAATTTTAAATAGTACAGAAGATGGACGTTGTAATACTGGGAGCAGGTAATGTCGCCACTGTTCTGTGTGCCTTATTGAAAAAAGCGGGGCACAAGGTTGTTCAGATCCTAAGCAGAAATAGTGTAACAGCCCGGGAGCTTGCTTCAAAATGCGGCGACACGAAAGATGGCTTGCTTTCCGACGACCAGTTTGAGAATGCTGATATATATATTGTAGCTCTTACTGATGAAGCGCTCGAGCATATAGATCAATATAAGTCATTAAAGGACAAGTTTGTAGTTCATACTGCCGGCTCCATACCAATGGATGTGCTAAAGAAAGTAACTGCTAACTACGGCGTGCTCTACCCGTTACAAACGCTGTCCAGGGGCGCTGATGAAATTCCCTATATCCCTTTTTTGGTAGGTGCAAATACCCAGGAAAATGTCGATTTCGTTATGGAATTTGCCGGCTCCTTATCAGATCATATAATGTACACCACTGATGCCGAGAGACTGAAATACCACGTGGCAGCGGTTTTCGTGGGCAACTTCACTAACCACCTGCTTGCTATGGGTGAAATATTCTGCGAAAAAGAAAGAATTAATTACAAGACGTTGTTGCCACTTATTAACCAGGTCACTTATAATGCCAACAACACTTCGCCATTTAAAATGCAGACTGGTCCGGCGCTTCGTGAAGACATAGTGACACTCAATAAACATCTGCAAGCGCTTTCTCCGCACAGCGAACATAAATATCTCTATCTCAAATTGTCTGAGAGTATTTTGAAGATGCACCAGAAGCCGAAATAGATTTCTTCGGCAGCTCCTTTCGAATATCGTAAGTCATGTTACTCTGCGATGGCTTAGTTTTGCACGCGAAAAGAATGATGAATGTATAATGTAACCTACAGGTTTGAACAGAAAGGACTTGCCGAGATCACAATAAAGAATGCAGAACCCGACCAGTCCATCCTGGAGATTGCCCTTAAAAACGATATTAATCTGCATCATAACTGTGGCGGTGTGTGCGCTTGCAGCACTTGCCATGTGTACGTGGAGCAGGGAGAAGATCATCTGCCTGAAATTACTGATCGTGAAGAAGATTTTATAGACCGCGCAGTAAATCCGAGGTTAAGTTCCCGTCTCGGCTGCCAGTGTGTGCTCGAAGAAGGTGAAGGGAATATCATCGTAACTTTACCCGACCAAACCCAGTTTCTTGGTGAATAACCGCTACATCTACAAATAACAACAAAATGCATTTTGAACCGCCCATTCAATGGAATGACTACGAGGACATCGCGATGAAGCTTTACGAACGCTTTGGCGAAGAATTTAGTGAGAGTAAGATTTACCGGGTAAGATTTACCGATCTGCTTAAGTGGGTTTTAGAGATTCCTAATTTTGAAGGCAAGGCCGATCAAAGCAATGAAGGCCATTTGGAAATGATTCAAAGCAGTTGGGTCTACGAGTGGAGGGATAACCAGAAATAATACTCATCTTTCCCAATGACTTTGCTCGAACGATTTTCGCAGGTAAAATGTTTCGTGTTTGATATGGACGGTGTACTCACCAACGGACAACTGGCCATCAACAAGGATGGACAATGGATAAGGGAAGCAAATATCAAAGATGGTTACGCACTGCAACTGGCTGTAAAATCCGGATAGTCCGTTGTAATAATTTCAGGGAGTCATTCACCGGAGATGGAACAGCGTTTAACAGCACTTGGGATAGTGCATATATATATGAAGGCTACTAATAAAAAGGAG
>JBBQSI010000336.1:0-4279 GCA_038213975.1 Chitinophagales bacterium | reverse complement strand
ATATTGGCAAAGACAAGAAGTTAGGACTTGTCTTTCTGAATCCAAGTTTGCGAACGCGGCTGAGCACGCAGGTGGCAGCCCAAAACCTCGGAATGGAAGTAATTACTTTCAACGCCTCGCAGGACGGCTGGTCGCTCGAGTTTGAGGAAGATGTGATAATGAATGGCACCTCTGTAGAACACATTAAAGATGCGGCACCTATACTTGGCCGTTATTTCGACATCCTGGGTGTGCGCACGTTCCCATCGCTGAAGAGCCGTACTGAAGATTACGAGGAAAGAATTATGGGCCAGTTTGTAAAGTATTCCGGCATACCAGTGGTGAGTCTGGAAAGCGCAACCGTTCACCCGCTTCAAAGCCTTACGGACCTGATAACAATAAATGATCACGCTAACTTCCGGGAAAATTTAAAACCAAAGGTTGTCCTCAGTTGGGCTCCTCATGTTAAAGCCCTGCCTCAATGCGTCGCAAACAGCTTTGGCGAATGGATGAATGCCTGGGGGCAGTGTGATTTTGTGATTACCCATCCACCCGGCCTGGAGCTCGATAAAAAATTCTCTGGTGATGCAACTATTATGCATGACCAGGACGAAGCCCTTCGCGAAGCAGATTTTGTGTACGTGAAAAATTGGAGTGGCTACAATAATTACGGTTCAGTGGCTGCCGGTGCTGAAGACTGGACGATTACTGAAGAAAAGATTTCAGGCACCAATAATGCCAAAGTGATGCATTGCCTGCCGGTACGGCGGAATGTAGAAATTGCAGACAGCGTACTCGATGGCAAGAATAGCCTCGTAACTGATGAAGCGGCAAACCGGGTCTGGGCAGCTCAGGCTGTTTTGGCAAAAATATTAGGGAGCTTATGATGAATGAAGCGACAGGTAAATATGTATATAACGGTAATGGCGACACGCTTTTGCCCCTGTACGTTGTGAAGGTCGGTGGCAATGTGATCGATGATGAAGATGCCTTGCAAACTTTCCTGAAAAATTTTTCACTCTTAAACGAGCGAAAAATATTAGTCCATGGTGGTGGCAAAATCGCTACCGCCATCGGCGATAAACTCGGCATCAAATCGGAATATAAAGATGGACGCCGCATCACGAATGATGAAACGATTGATCTGGTCACGATGGTGTACGGAGGCCTTGTCAATAAGAAAATTGTTGCTATCCTGCAGTCATTGCAATGCAATGCCATCGGGCTGACTGGTGCAGATGCGAACGTGATGCCCGCTGTTAAGCGCCCTGTTGGAGATGTGGATTATGGCTGGGCCGGCGACATCACTCAGCGAAATGTCCCGGCCAAACAATGGCAATTTTTTCTTGAAAACTTTTTGGTGCCAGTACTGGCACCCTTAACCCATGATTTCCAGGGCCACCTGTTAAATACCAATGCTGATACTATGGCTTCAGCCGTGTCCGTTGCTTTATCCCGCTTCTATAAAGTGAGCTTAATATATTGTTTTGAAAAAGCTGGCGTGTTGGAAAATCTGGAAGACGAACAATCCGTCATAAAAAAAATCGACAGGAAAATCTATGACCAGTTAAAAGAGGATAAGAAAATTCATTCCGGCATCCTGCCAAAAATTGACAATGCTTTTGCTTCTGTTGATGCCGGTGTTTCCCGCGTGATCATTGGAAAGGCCACTGAAATTGAACTGCTGATCAACCAGAACGGCGGCACAACCATCACCAACTAATAGAGATTATCTTCGTTAATATGCATTTATCTGTCAATGACAAGTTGAAGACTTCGGTTCCTGATGCAATTTTTCAAGAGGCGAAATCATTGTTGAAAGCGCTTATCAGTACTCCTTCATTTAGCAAAGAAGAGTCTGCAACTGCGGATATCATTGAGAAATTTTTGCATTCAAAAGGATTGGCACCAAAGAGAGACCTTAATAATATTTGGTGTACACATTCCTCGTTTATCGACGGCCGCCCAACGCTCCTGCTCAATTCCCACCACGATACGGTGAAGCCAAATGCAGGTTATACCAAAGATCCTTTTTTCCCAAAGGAAGAGGCCGGGCGGGTGTATGGACTTGGCAGCAATGATGCCGGAGGCCCACTGGTTTCACTGATTACTGTGTTCTGTTTGCTTACTCTTCAGAAAGATTTGCCTTTTAATCTTATGCTGGCAGCGACCGCTGAAGAGGAAATTTCAGGCCATAACGGTGTGGAATACCTGCTGCCAAAAATGCCATCCGTCGACTGTGCCATCGTTGGCGAGCCGACGTTAATGAACATGGCAATTGCAGAAAAGGGCTTAATGGTTGTTGACTGCACTTCCCGCGGCAAGGCCGGTCATGCCGCGAGGAATGAAGGCGTGAATGCGATCTACGCAGCCATAAAAGATATCAACTGGTTTCAGTCGCACGTTTTTGAAAAGTCTTCCGATCTCCTTGGGAATGTACACATGGCTGTCACCTCTATTGATTCGCCAAATAAAGCACACAATGTACTACCTGCGGAATGTAATTTTATTGTGGACATCAGGGTGAATGAGTTGTATAGCTTTGATGAATTGCTTTCGATAATAAAAGAAAACGTGCATTGTGAACTGAAGCCGAGAAGTACGCGGCTCCAGCCCAGTTCTATATCGGGGGAGCATCCCCTGGTGCAGGCCGGCTTACAGATGAATATGGAAACTTACGGCTCTCCGACTTGCTCAGACCAGGCGCTTATGAATTTTCCTTCTTTAAAGATTGGGCCCGGCGACAGTGCCCGCAGCCACATGGCAGATGAATTCATTTATGTGAAAGAAATAGAGCAGGGAATCATGGGCTACTTTCAGCTACTGAACAACTACGCAACAATTTTAAATACGCCCGCATGAAACTTTGGGAGAAGAACATTCCGGCCCTGCCGGAAGTAGAAAAATTTACCGTCGGCAACGATCGCGAGTTGGATATGCACCTTGCATCTTTTGATGTGCTCGGTTCACTGGCTCATACAAAAATGCTTTCGTCTATCGGTCTCCTGGAAAAGCAGGAGTATGAGGCCTTGCGGGATGAGTTGCGAAATATTTATCAAACGATTGCCGCTGGAGATTTTCAATTGGACGAAGGGGTGGAAGACGTGCACAGCCAGGTGGAACTGTTGCTAACAAAAAAGCTTGGCGATGCAGGTAAGAAAATTCATAGCGCCAGGTCCCGTAACGACCAGGTGCTCGTAGATCTCAAGCTTTACATGCGAAAAGAAATTGAGGAACTAACGAAGCACTGTAAAATTTTATTCAATGCCCTCATCTTCAAAAGCGAGCAGCATCGCGATGCCTTATTGCCCGGCTACACCCATTTGCAGTTGGCCATGCCTTCTTCCTTTGGGCTTTGGTTTGGCGCCTATGCGGAAAGCCTGGTTGATGACATGATCATGCTCCACGCTGCCTGGGAAATTGTGAACAAAAATCCTTTAGGGTCCGGCGCAGGTTTTGGTTCTTCTTTTCCCATAGATCGTCAAATGACGACGGAATTGTTAGGATTTGAAAAAATGAACAACAACGTCGTGTATGCACAGATGGGCCGCGGGAAAACAGAACGAATTGTTGCCCAGGCACTTGCCAACTTTGGCGCAACACTCGCCCGCTTTTCAATGGATGCATGTTTGTATCTCAATCAAAATTTCGCCTTCATTTCGCTGCCTGCAGAACTCACCACCGGCAGCAGCATCATGCCGCACAAAAAAAATCCGGATGTCTTTGAACTGATCCGCGGCTATGGTAATCGTCTGCAGGCCCTGCCAAACGAGATAGCGATGATGACAACCAATTTACCTTCCGGCTATCACCGGGAATTTCAATTGTTGAAAGAACACATTATTCCTGCCTTCGGCGAATTGGGCAATTGTATGCGCATGGCTGCGATGATGATTGATAAAATGGAAATAGAACAACACCTGCTCGAGGACGAAAAATATAAATACCTGTTTACGGTCGAGGAGATGAATAAACTGGTGTTGGCCGGCACGCCCCTTCGCGATGCTTATAAAAAAATCGGGGCCGACGTGGAAGCGGGGAAGTTTGTACCTGACACGAAATTGCAGCATACCCACGCCGGTTCTATCGGGAACTTGAATAATGACGCCATTGCGGCCAATATGACCGAGGTATTAAGCAGGTTTACTTTTAAAAAGGTGAATTACACGTTGCAAAAATTATTGGAGTAATTTGCCAGCTTCCCTTTTAGGAAATCCAGTGTCATGAAAAATTAAAACCAGTTCTTGTGTATGTCTGAAGAAAATAAAAAGAGAATTGCCATTTTTGGTTCTACCGGCTC
>JBBQSI010000335.1:0-4292 GCA_038213975.1 Chitinophagales bacterium | reverse complement strand
AGGGCAGGTCGATTTGAATCAGATATTAACTTATGTAGCGCCATCATTTCAAAGTAGCCGGCAAACAATTGCTGATGGAACCGACCATATAGATCCTGCACAGATACGCGGTTTGGGAAGTGACCAGGTGTTGGTTTTGATCAACGGCAAGCGCCGCCATCAGAGCGCATTGGTAAATGTAAATGGAACAGTTAACCGTGGGCAGGTCGGCACTGACTTAGGTGCAATTCCAGCCACTGCAATTGAAAGAGTGGAAGTGTTGAGAGATGGTGCTGCTGCACAATATGGCAGCGATGCTATTGCCGGCGTTATAAATATCATACTCAAAAAAAATACGAACGGCTTGACCGGAGTAGTTTCCTACGGCAGTAATGTAAGTTCTTATCCGAAGGACTATGCATTAAATAAAATTGCAGGGAAAGATCCCAACGAAAAGACCTCCGTTACAGATGGGGGAAATTTCCAGGCTGCTTTGAACTATGGCTTTGCATTGAAGAATAAAGGTTTCATAAATCTGAATGGCGAATATATCCGCCGGGATATTAGTAACCGGACAGGCACTTATACCGGTCAAATATATCCTTCAGTGAACGGCGCAGTTAGAGATGATAGTATCATGGCCGCAAGGGGTACTAACCGGAATACATTCGATATGCGTATCGGGAATTCAAAAATAACAAGTGGCTCTGTTTTCTTAAACAGCCAATACAGTCTCGGTCAAACCTGGCAACTTATTGTATTTGGCGGCTACAGCAAAAAGAATGGAGAAGCAGCAGGATTTTACAGATATCCAAATTCTGTGAATAGTGGCGCAGGTTCATTGTACAGGGACCAGGCTTTATCGCTGTTCCCCGATGGTTTTCTGCCATTGATCAAAACCGATATCAAAGACTATTCACTTTCCACCGGTGTTGCAGGTAAGTTGGGTCAATGGAATGCAAGCTTAAGCAACACATTTGGAGCAAATGATTTCGACTACACTGTTGATAACTCTGTCAATTATACCCAGTTTGAAGTTTCATCAAATCCGCAAAGAAAATTCAACGCGGGTGGCATAGGTTTTTTGCAGAATACTATTAATGCAGACCTTGCCCGCAATTTCGATGTTCTAAGTGGATTGAACCTGGCCTATGGCGCAGAATTCCGGATCGACCAGTACAAACAGAAAGCAGGGGAAGAAGCTTCATATAAAAATTACAATACCAGCTCCGGTGCCGCTTCAGGCGCCCAGGTTTTTGCAGGCTTTACTCCAACCTATGCGGGAAAATTTGACCGTAATAGTTTTGCACTTTACCTGGATGTAGAACAGGATTTTAGTAAGGCCCTGCTGGTCACAGGTGCGTTGCGGTTCGAAAACTATAGCGATTTCGGAAGCACCCTTAATTATAAGTTCGCTGCCCGCTACAATATCGTAAAGGGATTTACTATCCGGGCCGCCACCTCTTCAGGATTCAGGGCGCCAAGTATGCAACAACGGTTTTATGCAAAAACAAATACGCTTTTCGTTTCCACGGCTAGTGGTCTTGTTCCTGTTGAAAGCGGTACTTTTCCTAATAATAGCAGGCCCGCACAAATTTTAGGAATACCGGAATTAAAAGAAGAAACATCCCTGAACTACAGTGCCGGTATCACGGCCAGTCCGGTGCCCGGGCTTGAAATTACTGTAGACGGGTACATAATTAATATTGATAACAGGATTGTGCTTACTAATAATTTTACGGGAGGAAGTGATTCAGTCTTAACGGCATTATTAAAAGATGCCGGTGCCAGCCAGGCTAACTTTTTTACAAATGCTATTGATACAAAAAGTAAAGGTCTGGAAGCAGTGGTGAATTACAGTTTTTCATTGGCAAAGAGACACTCTATCAAGCTAACGGCTGCAGCGACCTTTATTAAAAACGAAGTAAAAAAGGATCCAAACGGAAAACCCATTGTTAAGGCGTCTCAAACGCTTATAAACAGTGGCCAATTGGGTAACTATTTTAATCGTGAGGATCAAAGCCGTGTAGAAGTAGCCAATCCTAAATCGAAAGGTTCTTTCGCAATCAATTACAGGTATAGCAAGTTTTCCGCCTTATTACGCTTCTCATATTTTGGAGAGGTAACTTACCTGGATCCTGCATTGAAGGTAGGTGACCCTTCTACCTGGCCGGTGAATGCTTTTACCGGGCAAAAAGAAAGTACTGACCAAACATTTGATTCCAAAACCGTAACAGATCTTTCTTTTACCTACCAAATAGTTAAGCAGCTTTCCTTCACCGCGGGAGCGAACAACATTTTTGATGTGTACCAGGATATACATGCACATTCCAACAATATGTCATCAGGAAGATTTATATACAGCCGCCGGGTACAACAAATGGGCTTTAACGGGCGGTATATTTTCGGCCGAATAAGTTTCAATCTTAGTAAGTAACCGTAATAATCTTAACTGAATAAAAGCAGTAGCAATAAGGTTACTGCTTTTTATTCTGAAACAGCATACCGTTCAGGTAAATATTTATTTCACCAGTTCTATCACTTCACAATCTTTGATTTCCTTTGCATCGATAGTGAAGCGGATAAGCGTTCTCACTTTTTGCCAACCCTGCTTCCCGGCCGCACCTGGATTCATGTGCAGGCATTGCAAGGCCTGGTCATACATGACCTTTAATATGTGCGAATGCCCGCTGATGAAAAGCTGTGGCTTATGCTCAAGGATCTCTTTCCGGGAAACTGGATTATACTTTGGCGGATAGCCACCAATGTGACGCATCAGTACTTTCACTCCCTCGCACTGAAATACTAACTGTTTCGGGTAGATGCTCCGCACATCCTGCCCGTCGATATTTCCATACACGGCCTTTACCGGTTTAAAAGTTGCCAATTCTTCCAAAAGGGAGACTTTACCAACATCACCGGCGTGCCATATTTCATCGACTTCCCGGAAATGCCGGAATACTTCCGGATCAAGAAATTGATGTGTATCTGAAATGAGGCCGATGCGGGTCAAAAAAATTATTGAAGCGAGAAGTGAAAAAGGTAAAAGTAATTAATGATTAATTTTGAAAGGCACCCGATTACGATTGCCCGGTAAGCTTAATTTTAATACGATCCTATGCCACACTACCAACAGCGGGGGAAAATTCCTCCCAAGAGACACACCCAGTTTAGGAAGCCGGATGGTAGCTTATATTCAGAGCAACTTTTTTCAACGGAAGGTTTTTCCTCCGACTCTACCTTACTGTACCATGTTCATCCCCCGACCGGCATTATAAAGACTGAAAAGCCTTATAGCGTAGTGCCGGAAATTGCTGAAGAAAAGATGCTTCAGCATCGCAGCTTCCAGGGATTCAAGATTAAGCCCGGAAAAGATTTCCTGGCAAGCCGGAAAGCTATTTTAGTAAATAGTGATTGCCATATCTCGCTGGCGGCGCCAACATCAGGCAACAGAGATTCCTTTTACAAAAATGCCGACGCCGATGAACTGCTTTTTATCCATGAAGGCAGCGGCATACTCAAGACAGGCTATGGTGATTTGCCATTTAAATACGGTGATTATGTCCACATACCGAGGGGTACGATTTACCAAATAAATTTTGAAGACCAAAAGAACAGGCTGTTTATTTTAGAATCGTTTAGCCCTATCCGTTATCCAAAGCGATACGTTTCCCGCTTCGGTCAGTTGTTAGAGAACTCCCCTTATTGCGAAAGAGATATTCGCACACCGGAAAATCTTGAAACGTTCGACGAGAAGGGTGATTTTCTCATAAACATAAAAAAGAAAGGAATGATGTATGGTGTGCATTATCACTTTCATCCTTTCGATGTCGTCGGCTGGGATGGTTGCTGTTATCCCTATATTTTTTCCATTCACGATTTCGAACCTATCACCGGCCGCGTTCACCAACCGCCTCCTGTGCACCAGACTTTCGAAGGCAACAACTTTGTCGTTTGCTCCTTCGTGCCGCGGCTGTATGACTATCATCCCAATGCGATTCCTGCGCCATACAACCACAGTAATATCGACAGCGACGAACTATTGTATTATGTGGATGGGGATTTTATGAGTCGCAAACATGTGACTAAAGGCATGCTCACCCTCCACCCCGGCGGCATTCCGCACGGCCCGCATCCCGGTGCTGTTGAAAAAAGCATCGGTATGAAGGAAACAAAAGAACTGGCTGTGATGGTAGATACTTTTCATCCGCTGCAGCTCACCAAAGAGGCGTTAGAGATTGAAGATGCAGATTACGTAATGAGTTGGGCGGAGTGATTTCTCAAGCAATATCTCTCCGAATTTTTGACCCGGA